>CAMLRB010000157.1 GCA_946482295.1 uncultured Bacteriovorax sp.
TCTACAACAATGCAAAGATCAATTTCAGATTCTGTGAAAAATGAAGAATAATCATCATAAGAAATAACAACGTTCTCTGGATCGAGATATTTATACCTCTCTAGAAGAGGTTCTTCATTTACACAAATCGAATTCTTCCCGATTGCACGAAGAGCTAAACAAAGAGCAATCTGACTTCCAATTCCATCAGCATCAGGAATTATGTGCGTGGAGATCACAATGTTTTGAGCATTTTTAATAGTATTAAGGAATCTATCTGTTACTTGTGCGTTCATCATTGCAGTCTAATCGTGAAGATTAGCTCCTTTCATTAAAGTTATACTAAATTTTTTTCAATTGCTGTAATTTTTGCTACGATTTTTCCCATATTGTTAACTTTTGCCTCAAATCTTTGTGGATAACGAGTGGTCCTATGGAATATGCAATTGAAATTCAAAATCTAGCAAAGTCTTATCCTGGACGCATGGCCCTAAAAGACGTTTCATTCGTCGTTAAAAAAGGAAGTGTGCATGGCTTTTTAGGTCCTAATGGCGCAGGGAAATCAACAACGATGAAGATTCTCTCTGGCCTCATTACGCAGTCATCGGGAACTTTCCAGTGTCATGGACGCGTGGGTTTTTTACCAGAGCATCCGCCCGTTTACGGAAATATGACGGTTCGTGATTATTTAGAGTTCGTTCAAAAAATCACAACCATCAATAAAGGGAAAAATGTTGAAGATGTTTTAGTGAAGACAGGTTTGCAACATGTTCAAGACCGCCTCATTGGAAACCTCTCAAAAGGATATCAACAGCGAGTAGGGATTGCTCAGGCCTTAGTAGGGGACGCGGAGATTATTATCTTGGATGAACCCACTGTTGGATTGGATCCTGTGGCCATCGCTGAAATTAGAGCGCTCATATTGGAATTGAAAAAAGATCACACAATTCTTTTTTCGTCTCACCAGCTTCACGATGTTGAACTTCTCTGTTCAGACATCACTCTTATCGATCGCGGTGAAGTTAAAATCACTGGCGAGATGGATAAGATTTTAAAGGGCCTCAAAACACATTCTATAATTTTTGCCAAAGTTGCAAACTTCAATGAACAAGAAGCTTCAGCACTTAAGAAAAAATGTAATTTATTGGATATCACTTTCAAACAAGATGGTCAGACTTGGGATCTTACTTTGAAAACGAAAGGTGATGATGATCGCAGACTCGAAATTTCCAGAGAACTTTCAAAGAGTGAAATTGGGCTGCTGGAGTTTTATGAAGAGCAGGCCGATCTGGAAGATCTCTTCAAGAGGATGAATTGATGAAAAACATAATGATTCTTACAAAAAAAGAATTGAAAGACACTTTTACTTCACCACTCATTTATATTTTGACGGGACTCTTCTCATTCATGATGGGATGGTTATTTTTTAATTATATTCTTCAATCAAAAGAAATGAGCACCACGACGATGACTCAAGCGGTGATTACGCCGATCTTTGGAAACATTAACTTTATATTTGTTTTCCTTTGTCCGCTAATGACGATGCGATCGTTTGCCGAAGAAAAAGCAAGACACACACTCGATCTTCTTTTGAGATCAGAACTTACTGAAATGCAAATTATAGCGGGTAAATTTCTATCCATCAGTTTGTCGCTTATTTTCATGCTGTCTTTTACATTTCTTTTTCCGATCATTCTAAGTTTTTCCGGCTATAGCGATTGGGGAGTGGTTTGGAGCTCTTATCTAGGCATTATACTTTCCATTATGACGTACACAGCGGTAGGCCTTTTTTGCTCAAGCCTGACAGACAATCAGATTGTTGCGAGTTTAATGACTTTCTGTATTTTGCTCGGTTCTATGTTGATGGTTATTTCCGTAAACGCGACTGATAATTATTTATTAGCTCTCATTACCCAATATATGACGATCCCTTTTCACTATGAAGGTTTCACTCGCGGAGTGATTAAATCTTACAGCATCGTCTATTTTATTTGTGCCTGGACTTTTTTCTTTTTATTAACACGTCAGTCTTTGCAATCAAGAAAGTGGTAATTTCACAATGAAAAAATGGTATAGCATTCTTCTTACAGTCATAAATGTCATTGTCTATCTTGTAATCATAGCTCTCTGGATATCTATTCCAGATGAATTGACATTGAATTTAGCCGTTACTGTCTTCAACCTTTGTTTAACGATGCTCCTTTTGTTTTTAAACAAAGATAATCTAAGTGTGTATTACAAGAGCCATCACTTTAAAAAACTCACAGAGACGATTACGTTTTTTATTTTGCTTTTTGGAATTATGGGACTAGTTAATTACTGGGCCTTTAAACACCCGATTCAGGCCGATCTTTCTGTGATTAAGCTCAACTCACTTTCTGATCAAACGAAAAACGTTCTGAAGCAAATGGATGACGATATCACATTCAAAATGTTTGCGCGCAAAACAGAATCGATGGCGTGGATGACCCTGCTTGAATTCTATCGCATGGAAAAGAGTTCCATTAAGCTCGAGAAAATTGATATCGACGTTCGTCCGGATCTCGTAGGGGATTATCAAATTAGTGAAGCTGCTACTCTGGTTGTTGAATACAAAGGTAAGAGACAAAAAGTTACTCAACGAGATGAACTGAATATAACGAATGCTCTTATTAAAATTTCTCGACCAGCAGATCCTGTCATTTATTTCCTTACCGGACATGGTGAAGCCGATTTGGAGAGTACAGAGAATGAAGGATTGAAATTCATTTTCGAGGCGGCCCGTAACTCGGCCATCGATCTGCGTCCTATTAATCTCGTAACTACACAAGAAATTCCTTTCGATGCAAAAGCAGCGATTCTCTGGGGACCGAAGCAATCACTTCAATCAGCGGAGATTGATGTTCTTAAAAGATATCTTGCTCGTAAAGGGAATTTACTAATTGGACTCGATCCAGATCTCAATGGTGACAATCATCTAAACCTGAGAGCTCTATTAGAACAATATAAAATGAAAGTGAGAAATGATCTCGTTGTGGACAATAAGAGTTTTGTCACTGGCTCAAATGGATCGATTCCTCTCATTTCTGAATTCAACACCGATGCAGGTGTGACGAAGAATTTTAAAGGACAAGTATTCTTCCCGTTAACGGCTTCACTAGAGGCCCTTCCTGATGAACTATTTCCTCAGAATAAAGGAGCAGTGACTTCACTTTTTTCTACGACACCATTTCCTGCTTCATGGGGAGAGACATCGCTTAAAGAAGTTGTTGATCAGCAAATCACGTTCACTCCAGGAAAAGATCAGCCGGGACCGCTCAGTTTAGGTCTCACTTATGATAGTCCAGACAACAGAATTGTTGTTTTTGGAAATTCAACATTTGTGATTAATGCTTACTTTAAATTCGGAAGCAACTTCGCACTTTTTCTCAATTCGCTTTCATGGATTGCCGGTGAAGATAGGCTTATTTCCTTCAATCTGCCGATTGTTCAAAGTGAGCCCGTATTTATCTCTGATCCTCAAAAAGGAATCATTTTCTACTTCTCAGTTCTTTTTTCACCACTCATTCTCTTTGGCACGGCCATCGTGATGTATAGAAGGAAACGTGACAAATGAAAGAATGGATCAAAAAAAATCGTAACGTCAGTTTATTTGTCCTCCTCATTCTGGCAATCACTGCGACTTATTTTTTTGAAGAAAGGGCCAATCGGAAAAGTGAAGCGGCCCTTGATAAAAAATTATCCATTGTCGACGTTGACCGATTAGGCGAAATCACCGCCATTGATGGAGTGAAACTTGCTTTCGAAAAAAGAGGCGACGATTATTATGCAAAAGATAACAATCTCAAGCTATCGAAGGCCAGACTGGAAGAGTTTTTTACGATCCTCTCAGGTGTAAAAATTAAAACATTTCTCGATGCCAATGAAGTGAATAAAGTAGGGAAGAGTTTTTATATCCCTGATCCCACCATGAAAATGACATTTACTTTTGAAAAAGGTCAGCTCGTTTTCATTCTCGGAAAAAAACTTGATTATGATCAAAGTTTTTATATGGAAGTCATCCGCGATCAAAAATCCCAAATCGTCATCGCCCATGATGAATCTCCCGATCCTGGTGTTTATGAAAACGATGAAGAATATAAAAAATCAGATGCCAAGTTTCGTCGTCTTCAAATGGTCTTTCTTTTGACGAATAAATATTTTCACGACACCCATATTTTAAAAAATCTGGGTTATGCCGACGACAAAATTAACTTCAAAGAAATTGCCATCTCAACATTTAGAAACAGACGATTTGTCATCAATTTTGAAAAGTCGATCACTGTGCCTCAATCGCCTGCAGGATTGGGCTATTTTGAAGAAAATTGGATTTCATTTCACCGTCGACTGACAAAACTGGAAGCAAAAAGCCTCATCTATCCAGCGGAGCCTGCCCTTTTGAAAGAACCTCTTTCGCAATTTGAAGTCACCGACCGAGAGAATAAAAAATATACTCTTGAAGTCTATAAAAGATATGGCGAAGAAAACGGTTATTTTTTAAAGAGCAGCTTAGACAATATCGTTTATGAACTTAAGCAAGAAGATGCTCAATACTTTTTCGTGAATGTTCAGGATTTTTGGGTGAAAAAGATCGTTCCTAAATCTAAGGAATACGATCTCACGTTAACTTTTTATAAAGGCCAGCAGTTGAAAGTGAAGATCACTGATAGTGACCTCTTTAAAGTTGCCTCACTCAATCCGCAAATCCCTCAATCTAAGCTCAAGGCCACTTCTTTTAAACAGCTCATCGACTTCATTAAGATGGAAGGGGATCACGTAAGTGACTTGACGGAAAAACCAACTGAAATTCTCAAGAAGAATGTTTTGCAGCTGAGTTTTGAGAATAGACAATTGAATGTTATTCTTGAGGACAACGATGCCATGACAGTGGACCAGGCCATGAAAGTGAAAATTCATCACTACGTAGGGGCCACACTTCCTTTCAGCATTAAGTATGAGGATTACGTTCAACCATGACTAAACCGATCTCGACATTCATTTCTACGTTCATGCATCCCACTCGCAAAGAGCGTGATGGTGAACGGTCAACGTTTCTTGAAGTCTTAGGTTTTTCATGGGGATTGCATCTGGTGCAAGCGATGTATTCCATTGCAGCTATATATTTGGGGATTATCAGCTATGAGTATCTTTCGAACTCTAAAGATTTTACTCATCTTCTTTTTCAAGCACTCAATGTAAAGTTTCAGAAGTTTTCTCTGCTCTCCACATTGTTTCAAGTTATTTTTTATCCTTTCATTTTCCAATTTCTTCACCAGTTTTGGACTTTTCTCATTAAGTTTTATGCTCAGATTTTTGATTTTGAAGCGGATACTGAACATTCAGAAGAAGACTTGATTACGGACGTTGTGACAACGTCTTTTACTTCAAATGTTTTTCTTCTTATTCCCATTTTTGGGGGAGTTCTTTCGACGATTGCTCAGGCCTTCTATTTATTTACGGGATTGAAAGCAAAGTTGTCTTTTACAAACACGCAAGCTTTTTTAGTGCTCATTACCCCGCTGTTTATCGTTTTTTTACTGGCGATACTCGTCGCGTCTTACATGGTATTTCTGATATCCCTTATCTGAAATCCCATTCTTCGCTTTGAACATCTTGAATTTTGTTGATGTTAGATTTTATTAATTTTTTGGGTCCCGTGACTCGTTTACACGCATCTGACCATGGGCCATGATGGTCTTACACACACACAAGTATTTTTGATTTTGAGACATTTTAGGAGAGACCAATGAGTTTATTTTCACCGATGGCAGGAGCCTCCGGCAGTATTGAAGTTGTTTGCGGTCCAATGTTTTCTGGCAAAACAGAGGAACTTATCAGAAGGGTAAAGCGCTCACAAATTGCTCGCCAAAAAGTTCAAATTTTTAAACCCGCTATTGATAATCGCTACCATGAAACAGAAGTTGTTTCACATTCATCTCTTTCAATTGAAGCTACACCAGTAAATACTTCTGTAGAAATTCTTCAAAAGGTTTTTGATTCAACGAGAGTTGTGGCCATTGATGAAGTTCAGTTTTTCGATGCCAACATTACAATCGTCGTTGAGAAACTTGCTCGCCGAGGAATCCGAGTCATCATGGCAGGATTAGATCAAGACTTTATGGGAAAACCATTTGGTCCAATGGCCGACCTTCTCGCCATCTCTGACCGTGTAGATAAAATTCAGGCCATCTGTACGGTTTGCGGGGCCCCTGCTTCAAAAACATATAGAAAAAATCCTAACAATTCTGCCCAGGTTTTAGTGGGAGAAACCGACTTGTACGAAGCTCGTTGTAGAGCACACGCTGACTTTTTTGGTGAAGATCAGGATCAGCTCGCTTTCTTCGTAAATTTAAACGAGTCTCGTTCCAAAACTCAAAACTTATAGTACACTTATAGGCATTACCCATTCCCTAATTGTAGGAGTTGAGGATGAATGCCAGTACATCTAAGCCAATAGGGGAATTCATCTCCTCTCTTGCTATTGAAAAACGAGTGAAAGAACTCGCAGACATGATTAATCGTGATTTTAAAGATCAGGAAGTTGTCATCGTCGGCGTTCTCAACGGTTCATTTGTTTTTTGTGCCGATCTGGTTCGGCATTTAAAAATCCCAGCTCAAATCGAATTTGTTTCACTCAGTTCATACGAAGGAACTCAAAGCTCAGGTGAAGTGAGCTTTCGGCTTGATGTGAAACAATCGCTCGTTGGAAAAAATGTCATTGTCATTGAAGATATCGTGGACACAGGACTCACGATTTCTTTTTTACTGAAGCACATGAAGCTTAAGCAAGTGAAGACTTTAAAGCTTTGTTCACTTCTTTTAAAACGTGCGCGTTTAAAAACAGAAGTGGCAATTGATTATTTAGGTTTTGATATTGAAGATAAGTTTGTGATTGGTTACGGCCTAGATTTCGATGGACGCTATCGCGAGCTGCCTTACATCGGAGTATATGGTGAATAAATCTTTCCAAGCATCTGGTTCTGTTAGAGTGGATCTTTTAGGTGGGACCCTTGATCTGAATCCTATCAATCTCATTTTACCAAACGTTGTGACGTTAAATCTTGCGACTTCGTTAAAAGCACAAGTAAATGTGAGCGCCGTAGATTTTGATGGTGTGGAGATTGTTTCTCACGATTACAATTCAACAGTTCAGTTTCGCTCTGCCGATTTCAAACCAGAGAATTTTCAAAATGGTTTCTTCGGAAATTTTTCATTCATCATTCAGATCATGAATCTTTTTAATTTGAACCGAAATGTTCGCATGGAACTTTCATCGGGTTCGCCTCCAGGTGCAGGATTGGGTGGATCTTCGGCCATGGGAGTCACTTGTTACAGTGCTATCGCTGGTTATCTTGGTCAAAAATTCGATCGTATTGAAGCGATTCAAAAAGTTAATTCAATTGAGGCCAAAATCATTGATTGTCCTGCCGGTTATCAAGATTATTATCCAGCACTTTTTGGAGGAGTCCTTGCTCTTCTTCCTGAACCAGGTGCTGTTAAAGTTGAACAACTCTATTCAAAAGAATTGAAAGATGTTCTCGAAAATCACCTTACACTTGTTTATTCAAATGAATCAAGAAATTCAGGAATCAACAATTGGGAAGTTTATAAAGGTTTCTTCAATAAAGATGTTGAGATTAGAAAAGGATTGGGAGAAATCGCCAGACTTTCGCATGAAGCTCTCTTAAGTATGCGAGCTAAAAATTACACTGACCTTATCAATTTAATTTCAGCGGAAGGAGAGGAGCGCAGAAAGCTATTTCCTGGCATCTTGACTGAGAACATGAGTTCTCTCCATAAAGCTCTTAAAGACCATTCTAAACATCTTGGAATGAAAATTTGCGGTGCTGGTGGGGGGGGATGTTTTCTTATCACTCATAAAAAAGAAGATCGTGAACTTGTCGATCAAATGATCGGCAAATACAACATGAAAAGGCTGACGTTCCAAGTGGACGCACCACTTTAAGATTTATTATGGAAATTAAAAACATCGGAAGTTTGAGTATGAAGGGCGGTAGAAATGATAATTTCTATTTCTGCCTCATTGAATACTATTCGGATAGCGGACGATGGTTTTTAAAATCGCTACTTCCCGTTAAAGATGAAGACGCTCTTGATAATGATGAGGCCATTCGGGCCTGGATTCATAATTTTGAAGTTAAACAACTCGTAGTGGATTTTCCTCTGTCAAAACCCGCTTGTGAGACGTGTGAGCTTGAATGCCCCGGAGCGCTGAACTGTCCGGATGATGGTATTACCATTGTAAAAGATAAAATTCGCGATTTGCTCAATGAGGATCAAAAACTCATAAACAGCAATCCGAAAAAATACG
>CAMLRB010000158.1 GCA_946482295.1 uncultured Bacteriovorax sp.
TTATATGAATATTCAACCTTACTACGTTTATATTCATGATATGGTTCCAGGTTGCGAACACTTCAGAACAACAATTGCAGAAAGTGAAGCACTGGAAAAAGCAATGCGTGGAACGACGGCCGGATTCAACACGCCAACATTTGTGTGTGATGCTCCAGGGGGCGGTGGAAAACGTCACGTGGCCTCATATGAATACTACGACCGTGAAAATGGTATTTCTGTTTGGACAGCACCAAATGTCAAGCCGGGTGAAGTTTTCTTTTACTTCGACCCAATCAGAAAACTCTCTAAAGAGGCCCAAGCTCGCTGGGCAGATAAAGCAACGAGAGAGGCCATGATTGCAGACGCTCGTAAAAAGGCCGGATTCTAATCATTTTCTTCTTTGGTATTCTTCGGGGTTTTCAATAAGAAAGCCCCGAATCGTTCGATTTTACCGAACTATTTCTTCAGTATATTATCATTTTTAAAATTTCATTTTTTGATACCCTTTACATGGATGAATTTAACTACATCTTATGGGTACAACAATTTAATGTTCTAAGGAGAACAAAAACTATGCTCAAGCGTATTATGATTTTCTTTGCAGTTTCACTGCTTATCTCGATAACGGTGTCGATGCTTATGTCTTTATTGGGCGTTGGCCATTACATCGCTGGTGGTGCCCTTCAATACGGCAACCTTATGGTTCTGTGTTTACTGTGGGGTATGATTGGTTCTGGTGTATCTCTGATGCTTTCAAAGATGATGGCCAAGTGGTTTATGGGCGTTCAGATTATCACTGAACAGGGTCCACACGCTGAACTCGTTCGTACAGTTCACAGACTCGCTCGCAGAGCAGGTCTTTCCAAAATGCCTGAAGTGGGAATTTATCAGTCTCCAGACGTCAATGCGTTTGCAACAGGACCGTCTCGTAATAACTCCCTAGTAGCAGTTTCAACAGGTCTTCTCTCACGCATGGATGACGCTGAAGTTGAAGGGGTTCTCGCTCACGAAGTGGCCCACATCGCTAATGGTGACATGGTGACGATGGCGCTTGTTCAGGGTGTAGTGAACGCTTTCGTTATGTTCTTTGCTCGAGTTGCGGCGTTTGCCATTACTCAGGCCATGAGAAAAGACGATGATGATGCTCCAGTGAGTCCATTCGTGACATCGATGATCGTTTTCGTTTTAGACATCGTGTTTGGTATTTTGGCCGCACCAATAGTTGCGTGGTTTTCTCGTTACAGAGAGTATCGTGCGGACAAAGGGGGAGCGGATTTAGCTGGACGAGAAAAAATGATCGCAGCTCTTCAGAGTCTACAACGCGCTTATCCTCAGTTGGCAGAAAGTACAGCGGAAACAAATCCAAATTTCCGCTCAATGCAGATTTCAAGTAAAGGATCGGTGATGGCGCTCTTTTCTTCGCACCCACCGCTTGAAGAGCGTATTGCTGCTCTTAAACGTGCTATCTAATTAAGTGTTGAAGGAAGTCTGCGGAGAGTTTGTTCATAACCTGAAACGAGCTCTTCCATGACTTCCTTTACTGATTTAATGTCTTTGATTTGAGAAACAACCTGACCTACTTCTAATTCACCTTCGGCAATATCTCCTTCCAACATTCCTTTTTTAGCGCGGCCTTTACCAAGATGTTCAATTAATTTTTGTTTGAGTTCCTCACCAGAATATTTCTGTTCAAGCAACAGGACTTCTTCAGCAAATTTATTCATAAGTAAACGAACGGGAACGACACTTTTCATCGTGAGTTTAGTTGAACCTGATGAAGCATGAAGGGCATACTTTTTAAACGCCTCATGTGCGCTAGATTCTCGAGTCATCATAAAACGTGTACCAAGTTGAACACCATCGGCCCCAAGGGCCAGGGCAGCAGCAATAGACTCTCCAGACGCAATTCCTCCAGCGGCAATGATTGGAATTTTAACAGCACGTCTGACTTCTGGAATCAGGGCCATCGTCGTAATTTCATCGCGACCATTGTGACCTCCGGCCTCAAATCCTTCTGCAACAACGGCATCCACTCCAGCATCTTCACATTTTTTAGCAAGTTCAGGAGAGGACGTCACATGAACAACGACGCATCCATGATCTTTTAAAAATTTGGTATATGTTTTTGGAGATCCCGCAGACGTAAAAAAAATACGAATGCCACAATCAAGTGCGGTTTGAATTTGTTCCTGGGCCTTCTCATAAAGAAGAGGAACATTTACGCCGAGAGGTTTTGTTGTGAGCGATTGGGCCTTCAAAAGATGCTCGCGCAATAAATCTGGCTTCATTGAGCCTGCGCCAACGAGACCAAGACCACCGTTTTCTGAAACGGCCGCTGCGAGTTTTCCACCAGACACCCAGACCATTCCACCTTGGATGATTGGGTAATTAATATTAAATAGAGTTGAGATGGGATTTGACTTCGGATTTTTCATCCACCCATGTTATTACGAGCGAAGCGGTCGATCAACCAAAGTCAGAGGGAAGAACAGACGCACAATCATGCCTGAACCATCCATTCTAGGCAGCCATTCAACTCTACCGCCGACCTTTGACATGTTCTCCAGCATAATCTTTTTTCCAAGACCATGAGGGATACTCGTCTGATCTCGTAAATGATCAGGTGTTTGAAGTTGAATAGGAGAGACGCCACTTCCATCGTCAACAAGCTCAACGATGCAGGTGCGATCACCTTCAAACATACGGACGTAAATTTTAGTGGAATTTGCCTTGATTGAATTATCAATGGCGTTTTCTAAAACTTGCACGAGAAGATTAATATTAACACTCACCAAAGCTTTTGTTTCCAAGCGAGATTGGGATACATGATTTTTGATTTCGATGGGGAAAGAAAGCGTAAGAGCATCTACAAGAAGTTCAACTTGCGAGAGGAATTCATTTGTTTCAACGGTTAGACCCATCATATCTTTATGCTGAGTGTACTCCTCGTAGGCTTCGTTGATGAGGTCATTGATGCGAATGAGATTCGTTTTAATAGAGACGAATTCTTCATCGTTATATTTTTTGGCCAAGCGAGAAGTGTGGCCAGAGATCACAGTTAACTTGTTGCGAATGTCGTGTAAGTAGCTCAACATAGATGTTATTCCTTGGGTGTAATGACGCTAATAGATATAGTATTCAATTCGGAATACGTCAAGACACCCTTAGAATTTTACTTACTTATTTGAGATTGAGAAGCACCCCAGTAGAACTTTTTGTCCCTTTGACCAAGAATTTTGCCCAGCCTAAAACATTATTTGGATCTTTCATCTCATCTAAATAGGTTTTAGCGAAAGCGTCGTAATCAGCAAGTGAAGCAAAATATTTTCCTAAATGGGCGCGGGCCTGCTCCAAACGCATGCGAGAATTGTGTATTTCCATTTCTAATCGCTCACCTTGAAAATAAAGTTTCTCCGCTTCCCATTGGACATTCTTAAATCCAATTTGCGAAAGATATTGAGGAAGCTTGCGACCGATTTCGAAATCTTGTGGAAGTTTTGCTTTTAAATTTTGGAGAGTGTTGTTGAAAGATTCATTCTTTGTATAAAAATCAAAAAAGATGTCGTCGAAATTCACAATGGCGATGGAGCCATTTACTTTCAACACACGATGAAGCTCATTTAAAATTTCTTTGGCATTGGTTACGTGTTCAAAAATATATCGACAAACGATGCGATCAAAAGTGTTATTTTCAAAACCGGTGTTGTCGAGAGAGCGTGTATGGAATTTAACATCAGAAAATGTTTTAAAACGTTCACTGGCCTCTTTGATTCGCTCTTCGCTGAAATCAACACCATTAATTTTAGTGACTCCGTATTGAAGGAGTGCCTCAATTACGTTGCCATTTCCGCAACCAGCATCCAGAAAATGTTGGTCTTTTTGAGGTGAGATAAAGCGCATTTCTTTAGCTAAACTGTAGACATCTATCTTATTTTGATAGTTTAGACGGTCGTTTTCTTGGGGGCTATCAATTAGGTAATTTTTCAATTCAAACCTCGTTTATAATCTGTCTACCAAACTCACTATTTCTATCGGAATGAAGCCTTGGGAGGTTTAATGATTTTTGATCTAAAGAGGTACCAGCTCGTTGTGATTGATTATCCCGTGTATGCCTTAGATGATGCTTTTACTCAGTCTCTTTTAGGTAAGGCCCTCAAGCTAAAAATTGAAGGTTATAATAGCACTTATACCGAGCGGGTGTTTCCTTTTGACAAGGCGGATTTTTTTGGGACCCATCTTATTTTTTGTGAAGAAGTCGATGGAGAGCTTATTCCGATCTTTTTTTATAAATCTGCTCCATATGATCGCTGTCTCAAGCATAACTTCGAATTTCCGGCCTACACGTGTGTGAAGACAGATGGACACCCTTCATTAGTCTCCGACATTTCTAAACTCATCGAGCAGGTCAACAAACCAGAGCTCATTTCATTTGATTCTTCCTGGGCCCAGAATATTAATTATCGCTTCTCTGGTGACAATGGTCTTAAAGAACGTCTACGTGAAATTATGATGATGGTGATAGTTATGCATCACCAGGAATTTAAACTTCCTCACATGCTTTGTACGGGAGTCGTGAAGGTAAAAACGGATCAATTCTTCTTACGAATTGGAATGCAGAAACTCAACGAGCACGCTCATCACAACGAATATTTTATGGATGGCACTGAGATGGTTATTTTCTACGCGAACTCTTTTAGTGAAGAGGCCATGCAAAACGCTGAAAAGCATAAAAATTTGTGGAATAAAAAACTAGTGGTTGATGGGCTTAAAATCAAGGACATTGCCAGCAGGAAACGGGCCGCTTAACTTTTTAAAAGGGGCAAGGTCGAGAAGATATGTATTGGAAGCGTCTCCAGCGTAGACTGAAGTCAATTTTTCCATGCGACCGTAACGACGGTACTTGAAATAAGTCATCGAAGAAATACAACCCATCTTCGTAAGACAGACTTCTTCGTTTCCAAATTCTTCCGGCCTCACTTTTAATTCATCGAGAACTTCCTTGCGAGGGGAGCCTTCGATAATGGCAAAGTCATTTACGATATCTGTAATACGATAATCGCAATTTTTATCAAAGATCTGAGTGCACTCAGCAAAAAATGCATCTAAGACACCATAGATGTCTTTATGGTCTGACAACTTGTCTTTTAAAATATCAATCGTAAAAGGAGTTTGCTGTCCCATCGCGATGAATTCTTTTTCTGTAAACTGATAAGTTTCGGCCAAGTATTTTACAACATCACTAATGAGGTGAATGTTGGCCCTGTTTGAAACATCACCTAAATACTCTTCTGAAAGTTGAAACTTACGAATGAGATTAAGTTTTGCTCGTCTTCCGCGCGTTTTTTCGAGGTAATTAATAATATTCTTAGTCGGTGCAAGCTTACTATAGGCCGCAGTCGTATATCGATCGGGAAGAGGCTTTTCGAATTGTTCGCCACCAGTAAAGTTCAGCTCAAAATTCGGAGTAAGAAGATCAGCAAAGTGGAAATTACATTTTTCAGCGAGTTCATAGACCACCGCTGTAGGAAGAAAGGCAAGATTTTCACGACATTTTTTGTATTGGCCGAAGCTCACGCCGATATATTTAGCGAAAGCTTCGTCCGATAAGTTTAACTTATCTTTTATATGATCGAGATTAAACCAAAAGAGTTGCCTCTCATTGGGCATACTGGACCTGCCATTGCTCATTATGCTTAGTTTCGTGAATCGATGGTAATGACCCTTTCAGGTTATGAGTCGATTTCATGACGTGGTACGGGTAAAGCATATTGTAGTTTAAAATAAGGTCCGCTTTTTTCATTGACTGAAGAGGTGCAGATACGTCCGAGTTCAAGGTAATGAAGTACTCACCTTTGTGATCGCCCATGCGGTATTCGAACATATTGTCTTTTTCGCTATTGATGATGCTGAAGAAGTCTTCGTTCGTTCCCGATTGCAGCAGATTATCCATGTGGCGTCCAAGTGCACAGTTGAAATTAAGATCAAGAAGAGCAAGAGACTTTTCATTGATTTTGATTTCGTCTAATACCGCAAAGAATGCATCGAGGAAGTCGGCCGGTAACGGGTGATTGAGAATATAGAAAATCTCTTTTGAGATTTTGTTGTCTTTTAAGAATGTATCCAAAGTTTTCGGATGATTCTTAACTAAGTAGTCAAAGAGTGGTCTGATCTTTTGAACTGTAAAAATAAATGGACCATCTTTGAAGTTAAATCGTGGTGCGAGGATAGATCCTTCATTTTTTAGAACTTTAAAAGCACTGTCATTGAATTCTACACCAGCATAAGTAAAGCAGTATGGATCAAGAATATTAAAGGCCTTTAAGAATCTAAACCATAAACCTAATTCAGGACTCATGAGGGCCGATTCAATTTTAGAGATCGTTCCTTGAGTCACTCCTAGAATGGCCGAAAACTCCGTTTGATGAAGTTTGTGAAATTTTCGCGTTGATTTGAAAAGTGCCGCGATGTTTAGTGTCGCATCTTTTGTGATCATAGATTCCTTTCTAGAGGGGCAACGCAGTCGTATGCGTGGCCTGGTTATTATCGTTTATAAAATTAATTGTCGAAAATGTTTCAGCAGCAAAGTTTGCTAAGATCTGGTTAAAATCTTCTGCTGCTTCAACATGAGGAACGTGTCCGCCATGTATTGAAGTCGCAATATTTTGAAGATCCAGATCTTTCAAAATTTGCTCGATATATTTATTATTAACCAAATTTTCTTCATGTGAAACTAAAACTATTTTTTTCCCTGCGAAATCGTTGAACAGAGTGCATTCATCAGAATAGTTTCCGGCCACAACACTTTGTAGAATTGCCGTTCTTACTCGCGCATCTGTTCTTAAGAAATTATTTTTTGCAGTTTTTCTATCTTCGTTTTCATAGCGAAGTTGTGTGAGAAAATCTTCGATTTCTTCGTCTTTACAATCTTCTTGAGATAGGGCCTTTGCCTGGGGATTGTCGAGGAAGATGTTGAAATCGATGGGTTTTTTTAGCAGGGGCGTTCCATAGAGAAATAGTCCATCTGGCGATGTTGTTTTTAAAGAATGAACAGCAACATGGCCCCCTAAAGAATGGCCGACAAGGATGACATTTATCAGCTTTAATTGAGCAATCACTTCCGTAATGACTGATCCATAAAGTGGTAAGGAATACTCACTGTGTTTATCCGAATCTCCATGGCCAGGAAGATCAATGGTAATTAAACGATAGTTTTGTAAAAGTGGACTGTTTGTTTGGTGAGAGAAAGAATTTTTTGCGTGAGAATTTCCATGAACAAAAAGCAGAGTTTGTTTTTTATCGGAATTAAAATCTCCGTATGAAATTTTCATTCCTGCAATTATAAGTGTGCTCATGAATGGCCTCCGAATAGGTAAAAATTCTATTCCTCAGCGAATATACTTGAAATTGCGACATTGTTCTAGGGTCCCTGAAAAATCTACGGCCATGGGTGTTAATTAATCGAACACTGCTCAGAATTAAAAAGGAAAGGCGCGAAATTACTTCTTCTTTTTTAGCGTCTTTTCAAGGGCGTGAATGACCACCGCTACCTCAGGCGCTGGATAACGCTTAAAGAGCTCTTCCGTGATCGGCCTAGGCTCACCACCCATTTCTTTAAAGCGAACGAGTTCTAGAACAAATTGATGGGCAATAATGAAGACTTTAGAAAGGTCCGGGAGCTTCTCAATACTGTTTGAAAAACCCTTACCATTAAAGGCCCCGTGATGGTGGCGGATTATTTCATCGGCCCCTGTTGGAGCGTCTGGATGATTTTTAACTAAGAGCGCGGCATCGTGAGCATGATTGAAAACGAGGTCCCAATCATCTTCATTTAAATTGGCCTTTTCCAGTTCTTCAAAAGAATTAATTTTTGCGAGATTGTCGTGCTCACTCAGTATGATGTCGTGAAAGAACGCCGCAAAGGCAAGTTTATCGTGGGCGCTTTTGTCCTGTATTTTGAGATTTTTAACGACCTCTGAGGCCACTACCGAAATCATATGGCTTTGTTGATACAGAAGGCCTGTTTTTGAATTAATGACTTTATGGAGAAGACCCGACATCTCTGGGTTACGCTCAAAATTTTTAATCATGTTTTGAATGATGGTATCAGTGAGCTGCACTGTCTCTGAATTAAACCCAAGCTTTGTAATTTCTTTAACAGCAATATCGTAAGATTCTCCCATGAGTTGAATCTTCTGAGTGACTTCCATTGTCGGTGAATCAATCTTTTCGACCAATCTGTTTGAAAGCATAATCGCAAAACTTTTATAGTGTTCTTTAGCGATATGAAAATACTCAAGACCTTGGTCAAGATAATGCTTAATGGATTCTT
>CAMLRB010000159.1 GCA_946482295.1 uncultured Bacteriovorax sp.
CAATGAGTTCGATTCAGCGAAAAAATGCTCCAGTGGAGCATTTTTACTTTTTCCAAATCCTAAAAAGTCTAACTCGCTTCAATGAGTTCGATTCAGGCGAAACTTTTTACCAGATAACTTTCAGGCGGAGCTAAAACCTCTTTTAGCTTCGTCCTTAAGGTCCTCAACGTAAAGCTTCTCTCGATCGTGTCTTCGATCATTATTTCAAAGCCTGGATACAATTTGTCTAAGTTTCTACTCGCAACTAACGAATTAAATGTATTCACAAAACTCGATGCCTTGTGTTTCACACTATTGTTCAAAATATAATTAATGACATTTTTAACTTCACTAGGTGTTTTTAAAATTCTCAAGTGATAGCGCGATTTATAAACCTGCCCGCTCGCATTTTTCAGTTTATTAATTCCTTTCGAGAAACAAATACCAAAAGATTGCATCCCTCTTCCCAGTGCTACATTATCTTCCGCTTCTACAAGCATGTGAATGTGATCATGTTCTAATGTATAATGAACAATTCCAAGCCCTACGACACGTGCTCGTTTAATCGCCTTATGAAGTAAAGAGAGCACTGCTTTCGACCTCAATCCTGCCTTATTCTTTTCAATCTTGATCGTTAAATGAAGTGCACTCATTTTGGTGATGGCTTCGCGCTCAGTGTGCCTTACACCTTTATCATGTTTCGCTGGTCTACCCGCGCCTTTTAAATTTAAAAAAGATTTTTGTTTCATTTCACTCTCAAAAGTTAGTGACAATTTAATTTAGGCAGATATTATAGTCAACATGAAAATCGATGAAAAATTTAGCCCAACTATTAAAAGTTCTGCACGACCTGAGGCCATGAAATTTGAGTTAGCTGAAGAAATTCATGCAAAAGCGATAAACGGCATGATGCTGGAGAGGAATCCCCATGAGCCTCAAGAAAACATAGCAAAAAAGACTGAACGAGAAATTGGATTCAATAAAAATGATCCCTACTATTGGCTTTATGTTGCAACTTTAAACAACGAAGTGGTCGGCTTTTGTAGGTTTTTCCATTCCCTAGGAATGCCCGCGACCAAAAAGAGATTCCCCGCTCCCGAAGGTTGGTATGGCATGGGCATTCTGGTTCACAAAGATTGGCGTAGACAGAATATCGCGCGATTCCTCACTGAAGAGCGGATAAAAAAATTAAGAGAATTAAAAGCTGACAACCTTTACTCCATTGTCGATGCGAACAACAGCACGTCGAAAAAGATGCATGAAGAGTTTGGCTTCAAAAAAATCGAAGAGGCAAAAGGGTTCTTGCATTTGGAATTCAATGAAAAAGGATATCTCTACGAATTGAAATTCTAAACCACTGGTCCAGTAGGTTTCTTGCGTTTCGTTTTATCATTGAACACGCGTTTCTTCTCTTCTTTATGGTGAAGTTTTCGGGAGAAACGGTGAGCTTCATCACGCATTTGAACAATGATTTTATAGAGAGAGCGATTTTGATTGAGCATGTAGGGATTGCTTCGGCCTGGAATGATTAAACGCTCTTCCGATTTTTTAATGTCTTCGTTTTTAAATCCTTCTTTTGATCTCACGACTTTAGATTTTGCAATTCCAATGACCGGGATCGCGATATTAACCTCGCGAAGAACTTCTTTGAACATACTCACCTGTCCTTGGCCTCCATCGACAATGAAAACATCTGGGAGATTTCCATTGTCAGAACGTCTCGTGATAAGTTCTTTCATCATCGCAAAGTCGTTATTTCCTTCAGGACGTTCTTCCAGATGGTAATAGCGATAATTTTTCTTATCAGGTTTTCCGTCGTGAAAAACAATTTGTGATGCTGTCGGCGAAGTTCCTTGAAAAATGGCGACGTCAAAACATTCAAGAACAACAGGTCGTTCGCGCAGGCCGAGAAGATCTTTAAGTTTATTAAGACCAACGTAAACTGAATCTTCATGCAACATGCGCACTCGCTGTTGCTCAAAGGCGTGGTCGCGAGTGAGGTTGATGAATGAGTCGTATTTTTTCTGCGGTGGACGTACTCTAATATTTTTGAACAACGTTCCTAATGCTTCTTCCAGCATATCATTTGATTCTTGAGACATATGAGTGACGACCAACTCAGGTGGCGAATCATAGGTTTCAGAATAATACTGGAAAAGAAAGTTTAGTATTAAATCTTCCACACCTTCGATGATATCGAGATTAGAAAAGTTAAAATTCTTGTGACCAAGAAGAACACCATTTCTCATCATGTAGATGGAAAGATCAACTTCAATATCACCTTGGTAGTAAGCAACAATATCAAGATCGCGTTCATCTTTGTGTTCAGCATTTTCTTGTTTGAAGTTGTTGGCGAACTCAATGAGTTTCGTAAGGTTGTCACGAATAAGTGCTGCCTTTTCAAATTCTTCGTCTTCAGCGGCCTGAACCATTCTCTTTTCTAATTCCCGAATTGTTTTTACTCCGCTGCCTGAAAAAAGATCTCGCGCATAACTTAGATCAATTTCATAATTTTCCGCAGAAATTTTTTGCACACAAGGAGCACTACACTGCTTCATTTGATAGAGAAGACAAGGCTCTTTACGTTTTTTAAAATCGGAAAGCTTACAATCTCGGAGAGAAAAACTTTGAGTGAGGATGCGAATGATGTCCCAAATATTTGAGCCTGTCACAAAGGGGCCAAAAACTTCAACGCCCTTCCCTCTTTTCACACGACGAATGAATTCTAAACGTGGAAATGGTTCATTGTTGTTGATGACAACATAGGGGTAAGACTTATCGTCTTTAAGACGAATATTGTACTTAGGCGTGTGTTTTTTAATGAGGGTATTTTCAAGAACGAAGCTTTCAGCATCTGACGTCGTCATGATGAAATCAAAATCAACGATGTGACTGACGAGAATGTCCGTCTTAGGACTTTTTACTGAACCGTTGAAGTAAGATTGCACTCGAGAACGTAAGTTCTTTGCCTTACCTACATAGATGATTTGATCATCTTTGTTTTTCATCAAATAACAGCCCGGTTTAGTCGGAAGAAGCTTGGCCTTTTCATCCAATTTCACTGTCGTCAATGTGGGTTTAGGCTTATTGTCCTTTACTGAATCATCCACTTAATGTACTCTTGTTAGAATTCTCTCAATACCCAGTTCACAAAGGTTCGTTATGTCAGCTATCGGCGTCGGAAAAGAAATTCTCTCTAATTGTTCAAAATGCAAACTCATCCTAGCACACATCATTGTCACAATGAAATCTGCAGATACTCCGGATAAAGTTCAGTGTAAAACTTGTAAAACAACTCAATCTTTCAAAGACCCGAGTGCAAAGAAAAAGAAAACAAGCATCGAAAGAGTTGTGAAGTCAGCTAAAGCTGCTCGCGGTGTAAAAACTGAATCTGTAGGTGAGCTATGGAACAAAGCTCTTACGAAAGCTAATCAAGCTTCAAAAGATTATTCTATAAAGGGTTCTTTCCAGACTGGGGATCTCATTAATCACCCGACTTTCGGTCAAGGTGTGGTTGAAAAACTCATCGATGACAACAAGATCGAAGTTCTCTTCCAAGATGACTTCAGAACGCTAATGCACAAAAAATAGTAGATTTAATAGACACAGAAATAAAAAAGGGAGCCGTAAAGCTCCCTTTTTTTTATCATCATTTGATTCTTAAAATTAAAATCCAAATCCAGCTGAAACACCACCAGTAATCCCGAAGTGTCCACTCATGTTACCCATTCCGTAAGCAGCTCCCCCATACATTCCAGCTCCACCTGCTCTGTAAAGATCTTGGTAAGCATTAGCATAGTTTTGCTGAAGCGCTTGGTATCCCATTTGGTTGGCCATTTGGTTTCCTTGCTGACGTTGATAAAGGGCCATGTTCTGACCATACATTCCCATTTGCGCTTGCATTTGAGCTTGATATTGATCGTAGTAACCGCCGTTCATATTTCCTTGCCCGTAAGGTCCAGAGCCATTCCAGCCGCCTGTTCCTCCCCAGTATCCACCATTGTATGGACCAGTTCCTACACCGACACCGATTGATCCGTTGGCCATTCCTGGGCCATAGACACCGCCACCACCTGGCCATCCAGCTCCGCCGCCACCTGGCCATCCAGCTCCGCCGCCGCCTGGCCATCCAGCTCCGCCGCCACCTGGCCATCCAGCTCCGCCGCCACCTGGCCATCCAGCTCCGCCACCACCTGGCCACCCAGCTCCGCCGCCGATATTTACACCAATTTGCCCGCCAGCACCTGGCCATCCGCCACCAGCACCCGGCCATCCGCCACCGATTTGTCCACCGGCACAGAATGCATTTGGTCCGCAACTATAAGGTCCGCCTCCACCTGGGAAACCGATTCCTACGTTACCTGGATAAATTCCTACTCCAATTTGTCCACCGGCACCTGGCCATCCGCCACCAGCACCTGGCCATCCGCCACCGGCACCTGGCCATCCGCCACCAGCACCTGGCCATCCACCGCCAGCGCCTGGCCATCCAGCTCCACCACCGATGTTAATTCCAATTTGTCCGCCGAGACCTGGGTATCCAGCTCCGCCACCTGGCCAACCAATTTGTCCACCAGCACCTGGCCATCCGCCACCAGCACCTGGCCATCCGCCACCAGCGCCTGGCCATCCGCCTCCAGCGCCTGGATAACCTGGATATCCAGGGTAACCTGGGTATCCGGCGCCACCGCCAATGCTTCCACCAATATTTATTCCAAAACCAGCTCCAGGCATTCCACCGAGGCCGTAACCTAACATTCCTGCGAGGCCTGTTCCGAGTCCGTATCCAAGACCTGAACCAAATGATCCACCTGGACCGCCAAGGCCGATGTTAACGCCAGCTCCGTATGGAGAGCCGCCGTAGTAAGGTCCCATCATTCCACCAAGAAATCCTGAAGAATATCCTCCCTCTTGAAATGGATTACCGTAACCGCCATAGCCGTTTCCATAAAGTCCGCCGTATCCAGCGTAGTTCCCCATTCCGTTTCCGTTACACGAAGATATGAAACCTTGTGCTGATTCATCCGAGATAGGATTTGCTCCTCTTTCAATATTGTAATTTAAATAAGAGTTAAATCTGTTTGTACATTGAGTGTGTCCTTGAGCGTAGGCATTTGCCCAAGCTTCTTGACCTCTTTGATATGAGCGTGCATTCAGATAAGTTATCCCTACTGCAGCTAGTGGCTGAGCGACTACTCCTGCTAATTCCACCCATGGATTTGTTTTTTCTTTTTGTTGAAATAAACATTCCACACAATCAACACCAGCTGCACTTGCAGTGATCGCAAGATTGATTCGACGACAAGTAAGATAATCTTCTTGCATCGCTGGGTGTTTCATTTCCGAACAGTCAGATTCACTGGCCGCCATAACAGGGGTTGAAAGCTGAGCAAGCATCGTCAAAGACAACATGCTTATCAGAACTTTCCCTCTGAAACTGTGGAATTGGTTAGTGCATAATCGCTTCATAAACGCGTCTCCAAAAAGGAATTTTCGAGCTTTAGGGTCTAACTCAATACCTATTTTCGGCAATTACCTGAGAAAAGTTTAGTGAGATCTTTCTGCCTAGCTGGTTTTCACTTTAAAAAGTCATACGTTGGTTCTAAGCTTTTGGAATCTCTATCAAGTATTTACCTGACTATTATCATCCAGTTTACGGAGACCTTATGATTAAATCGACTTTGTTCATGGTCCTCTTCTCTTTGACTAGTTTTACCCTCTTTGCGGCCGATGAATCATTGCCAGTCGCGATAGTTCAAGTGGCAAAAGGCTCTGTACTGTTAGATGGTAAGGCGATAAAGCAAGGCGATACTATTGATAAGCCTGGCATGTTAGAAACAAAAGATAAGTCTGTTGTTCAATTAAAAATCGCCAAATGGAATAACACGATTACACTTGGACCACTCTCTTCAATGATGTTGAATTTTTCGGAAGAAAAAAAATATACATTGGATAAAGGTTCATGTCGTTGGAAAACATCTGCAAATGCAGCGGCGAACGTTGCAGGTGGAAAAGGTAAAATTTTTACTCGTCACGTATCAATGGGTGTGAGAGGTACAGATTTTCTTTTGAAGACTAATGCTCTTTTAGGTGAAAGTGAAGTCATCATGTTTGAAGGCGAAGTTAAAATGGATAATCTTGAAGATCCGGAAAATTCAGTCATTGTTAAAAAAGGGCAATGGGGTGGACTTGGTGGACGTTTTGGAAAGAAGATCGCTCCTCCGCTTGATCTTCCAACTGCAGTGATTGAATTAGCTGCGAAGGCAATTGTCGTAGAATGAGTATTAGTACAATTTTAGAATGGCTTATATTCTTTTCACTGATGGGATACGCCCTCTACACGCTTTTTATTATTAAAAACGAAAAAGAAAATTATCTTAAAAACGCCAAAGAAATCTCTTTTAAAAAATTCCTTCTTCGAGTTCCTCAATGGTGGGGAGAAGTGTCGACTGAAAACGAATACGTTTTATGTTTTAAAAGGCTTGATACCCGTTATGACTGGGAAGCCCGTTTTCATTGGATTGAAGAAGTGAGTTCGAAGGATCTCATTGAACTCTTTAAAGAAAAAATTCATGACCGTCACATTCTTTTTGATGAAGAAAATAGTGTTATACACAACCCAAGCGATTTCAAAGATAAACCGCTCATTGCTAGCGGTGAATTTGAAATGGTTCGTTTAGAAGGCATGGCCACTGAAGATCGCAGTGAAAGACTCTATTACGATGCCTTCTTGATTCGTGAATTAAAAACCGGTCATTACCTCTACGCTGAAAGCAAAAGCTCAGTGTTAAATGGTTTAGTTGAAGGACCCTATTTTGAAGAAGTCATGCGCCAGCTCACTGTCCTAAACTAAAACCTTTTTACAATCCCCATAGACAGATAAATTTCTCTTCGCTAAGTTCACGAGCGGAGGCCTTATGAAAAATTTAATCGCAATAAGTTTCATTCTTTTCTCAGCACCACTATTTGCTAAAACTATTTCAATCGATGGATTAAAAGCAAAGGCCATCGTCGACATTGCCAATGAACTTAACAGTACTGATGCAGCAATGGGTGGACGCCTGTTTGCCGAGCTTGAAAACATTGAGTGCGAAAAAACTGTTGATGACGTCAAAGGTGTCTATTTACAAAAATGTTCATTTGATGCTTTTGAACATGTTGAAGTCAGATCAGACAGCGAAGAACATCGCTTTACCGCTGAAGCCTTTAGAGTTGCTCTAAATGATACGGCAAAAAACGAAATCAAAGTTTCGGACATAAAAAAAACGATCTCTGTTAAAAAAATAAGTTGTAAGGCCCTAGGTCTTGGTCACGCACTTGATGCCATCGACATCGAGCCAAAGTATTCTTGCACACTCACATTAAACTACTGACAATTTTTGAGAGATTGGAGAAATATCCCAGAGTCTGAAAAAGGATCCAGTGGATTTGGTTTGCGAATGCTTACACCGTTTACTTCCTGAATTTCTCCTTTCGTTCCATCCATTTTTTTTAGGATGCGCACTTTCATTGTCGTGGGCACATCAAGGTACGAAGACACAAGCAAAAGATCCTGTGCTGATTGAAAGGTAAACTGCATTTGCGATTGAGTCTTTTGATTGACTTGATAAATGACGGGAGAAGTCTTTGCACTCTCCCCTGTATTTTTAACAAGCACACCTTTAAGCACATAATCACCACAGCCAGCAAAGCCAGGCCTATCAGCGGCCCAGGAAATGCTGATGATGTACATGATGACTGTTACTAGAATTTTTACAACACGAAGTCTTTGCATGGATTGTCTTCCTTTTTCATGTTGGCGCGATAGAGTTTGTCATAGATTTTTTTGGCTTCATTCGCTACTTTTTCTGCGAGAACAAACGTTTTCTCACTCTCTAAGTATACCTGTTTGAATTTTTTTAGTTTCAATCGGGCGTCAGCACTTAATTTAGCGTGAAGTTCTTTCGTTATTTTTTCTTTCAAAAGAAGTTTGTCATAAAGATCTTTGTAAAAATCTTTAGAGAAGGCAGTTTCTGCATCGTCCAGCGATTGCTTATAAACTTTTTTAGCTGAATCAAAATTTAGATCGAGAATCGAAAGACCATCTTCACGGTCGAACATGCTGATTTGATCCGGATAATCGCGAGCAATTATACTTTTCACTTCAGTTCCAACATCATTAACGTCTAACAACGCCTTTTCAAATTTGATTTGATAATCGCGGTAATCAGCTAGACTTTTTTTAAGAGGCTCAAAGTTGAACATTTTTCTAGGAATGGCAGCGAGTGCCTCTATTTTATCAATTTGATTGATGAGCGATGAATAATGATCTTCCGTTTTGCA
>CAMLRB010000160.1 GCA_946482295.1 uncultured Bacteriovorax sp.
TGAATAGTTACGTCGAGTATTTTTTGTTTGGGACCTTTCTCATCTTGAATCGAAGCCTTGCGGCTCCAAATCTTTTATCTTTATTAGAATTTTAAACAACAAAATCCAGAGCGAGTTACTGTTTCAAAGTCGCTTCGAAAGTCACAATCAACACTGGATGAGAGGCGATAATACTGATCCGGAAAAAGATCGTCAATAACTTTTTTACTCTTTTTTTAAAAAAATTATTTTAAATTAAAACCTGCTTTGGTTGTTGCCTCAATTAAGGCAATTTCTGCTTGTTTTAAAACATCAGAATTCAAAGTCTGCGTCTCATCGGCAAGTGTCGCTCGAATCGTTACAAATTTCTTATTTTCATTGGAGAAAATGTCGAGAATTTGCACTTCTTTCAGCTCTTTAAGCTTCACTTTTTTGCATGCTGCCAGAACCTCTGAAACTAAAGTTTCTTCATTTGCGACAACAGTCCAATCAAATGTCGAATTCGGATATTTACTAAGCGGCTTATATTTAGTTTTGTCCTTGGCCGCGAAATTTTCGAAGATTGAAAGATCAAAAACGGCCATCGTTACATGTCCTTTTACTTTCAACTGACGAAGAACAAGCGGATGAACAGAAAAAATCGCTCCCGCAAATTTTCCCATCACGCGAATATTGAAATATTCGAAAGGATGATTCCCAATCCACTCAGCAGGCACAAGAGCATTATCAAACTTTGAATTTCTCTCTACGAGATCAAATGAAACGTTAAGACTCGAGAGAAGATTGCTCACTGTATTCACCATTTCTACAAATGGATTAGCATCTTTATCAGCGAACACAGCACCTAGGTGAAGAGCTTCTCTGCAATAAGTTTTAGCATCGTCATTGTACGCGCGACCTAATTCGAAGAAGCGGAAACGTTCAAATGTTTTTGCATTGATCTCACTCACCTCGAGAAGACTTGGAATGAGAGAAGTTCTCATTACGTTGTGATCGACTGAAAGTGAATTGATAAGTTTGAGATTATTTCTGAGTGGCCAAGAAACTTTTTTCAAGAGTGATTCACCTACTAGCGGATAAGTCATCACTTCAAAAGATTTTCCTTGAAGAACCATGAAGTCGCGGACACGCCTTTGCACCTTCTGCATATCTGTGAGTTTCACTGGTTTGATTGTATCAAGCGGAGAAACGGCCGCAATATTATCGTAACCGATAATTCTTCCTACTTCTTCAACTAGATCTGATTCACATTCAATGTCTTTAGTTGATCGGTAGCTTGGAACAGTGACCAGAAGATTTTCAACATCTCCTTCCAGTTTAAAATCAAGTGCAGTGAGAATAGATTTAAAGCGGGCCTCTGAAAGATCAAAACCTAAAACTGTTCTCATTTTTTTAAGAGAAGTATTAATTTTCACCACTGGAGTTTGCGCGAGATCTGCTCCTGTATACTCTGCCTTTCCGATAATTTTTGCGTCTGGATTGAGTTCTAAGACGAGCTCAAGAGTGCGAAGTAATGTGCGTTCACAGAGATTGCTATCTAGCGTTTTTTCATAGCGCTGAGATGAATCGGTACGAAGACCTAAACGAGTTGAAGTCCGGCGAATCATCGCTGCTTTCCAGTTAGCACATTCAATGAAAATGTTTTTTGTGTTTTCATTCACACCAGAGTGCAGACCGCCCATGATTCCACCGATAATCAACGGACCAGATTCATCTGAGATAACCGTGTCACCAGCGATAAGCTTACGATCTACGTCATCCAGTGTTTTGAATGTCGTATCAGTATCTAGTTTTTTAACAATGATATTTGATCCTTTGATCAAATCACGATCGTAAATGTGCAGAGGCATACCGAGCTCAAGCATCACATAGTTAGAAATATCAACAATGCTGTTAATAGAACGAAGACCGCAAGCAAGGAGACGTGATTTCATCCACTCTGGAGTCTCTGTCACTTTTATATTGGAAACAGAAATACCCCAGAATGCGAGGCATGCGCTCTCCCCTTCAAACTTTGGTTTGATCGGAGAAGCTTCACTTGTAAATTTTGCTTTTAAACCTGCTTCCCATTCTTTCGTGAAACGGTTATTTAACGGCTCTTCAAACATGGCAGAGAACTCACGGGCCATACCGAAATGACCCCACAGATCCGGTCTATGAGTTAGCGACTTGTTGTCGATATCGAAAATGGTATCTTTTTTCATCTTGAAGAGTTCAAGCATCGTTATACCGATTGGAGTATCACTTGGAAGCTCCATGATACCTTCACTTTCTTCCGCGAAGCCTAATTCTTCTTCTGAGCAAAGCATTCCTTCTGAAAGAACGCCACGGATTTTTTTCGGTTCTAGTAACAAACCGTTAGGAAGTTTTACCCCAATAGAGGCATAAGGAATTTTAAGACCAACTTTTACGTTGCTGGCCCCACAGACAACTTTTCTAGTGTCTGTATCGGAAATGCGGAAAGTAACAAGGTTAAGTTTGTCAGCTTCAGGATGTTTTTCGAAAGAGAGAATTTCGGCAACCACAATTTTTTCAAGGTGGTCATTAACAGATTTCACATCTTCAACTTCAGCAGTAGCAAGTGTGAAACGAGTGTAAATATCTTTCGAAGGAAGATTGGGAACATTGGTAAAATCGCGGATCCAGTCAATTGAAATTAGCATATATCTTTAATCCTAATAAAGTTTGAATTGTGAGTTGAAACGAAGGTCACCGCTTTGTAAGTGACGGATGTCATCGATCGCATATCTCATCATAACGAGACGATCGAGACCAAGACCGAAAGCAAAACCGTTATATTCATCTGGATTGATTCCACCTGCTTTAAGTACGTTCGGATGAACCATCCCACACGGAAGAAGTTCTACCCAGCCAATCTGCTTACAAACTGAACAGCCTTTTCCTTCACAGATCAGACAGCGGATATCTAGTTCGAATCCTGGTTCAACGAATGGGAAAAATCCCGGACGAAGACGAACTTCTACATCGCGTTTGAAAATTTCTTTGAGAATTGTTTTCATGAAGTAGATCAAATTAGCGACAGAAATATCTTTGCCAACCATCATCCCTTCAAGCTGTGTAAACACCATTTCGTGAGAAGCATCTGTACGCTCACAACGGAATACAACTCCCGGAGCGATAAAACGAAACGGAGGTTTGCGCGAGAGCATTCCACGAACCTGAATCGTACTCGTGTGAGTGCGCAGAAGATGCTTTTTGCCATCAACTCCAACATCACTATTGTGGGGATCATGGAACCAAAATGTATCCTGCATATCACGAGCGGGGTGATCACCTGGAATGTTTAGAGCTTCGAAATTATGAAATTCATCTTCCACATGCGGGCCGTCTAAAACATCAAACCCCATTGAAAGGAAAATATCTTCAATCTCTTGCTGAACAAGAGTGCGAGGATGGTAGCCACCATTCTTTATCGTCTTCACTTGAATACTGTCAGTGAGAGAAATATCAAGGCGCTCTTTTGCAAGCTTCTGATTGATTTCTTCTGCTTCAATTTTAGCAAGCTGAATGTTGGACTGGTCTTGAATGAAATCTTTTAATTCATTAGCTCTTGGACCAAAACTTTTTCTCTCTTCTGGATTCATATCTTTGAGAGATTTAAGCATTTCCGAGACTACGCCTGTTTTACCGACGTATTCAGACTTCAAGTTGAGAACATCGGCCTCTTTGGAAAGTGTTGCTAGCTTTGCCAAAAACTCCGTTTTAACTTTTTCTAAATCATGTGCCATTTTGAGTTTTACCTTTAATAAAAGTGGGAAATTAAAGGCAAAAGTTTTTCATGCAGGGGAGAAAATGGCAAGGGACGCAATTCCAAAAACAGTTCAAAAAACAAAAGGCCGATCTCTATGGATCGGCCTTTTATTCAAATATTTTTTTAAAAACTAAGATTGAATTTAATCAACTTTTAAAGTCAGGCCACTTTGTTGGACCCGATGGTAGTCGTTTGTTCAAGTCCTCCCGAGGTGCTTGTCCAAAAAATGAATGTCGTTTTAGTAACCAAGACAAGTGTTAAACACCTTTACGGACCCAAAAACTCCTCCCAAAGACCCCTTCTCTTCCAATCCACAATGTTCGCCACACTGAGACTGACCCGTTCGTCATACGAAGAAAAGCGTCCTTTACCGTTTCGGCAACCTGATAAACCAATATGTGAGCGAGAACTCACACCCAGGTTTCAAGCTTTGCTCCGATCCCCTTTCGAAAATCGTCGCCCTTTTCCACGGGTTTATCTCCAGGATCATAACCCCCTCGAGACAATGCCATACTAACGCCGAGCATTATTTTAGTCAAGTATTATTTTATTTTTTTGACGAGCTGCTGGTAGAACGAATGAAGCTCTGTGAGATCTACAGTGGCCGTTCCTTTTTTACCAACGACAACACCAGAAGCGCAGTTACCAATCCATGCTGCTTCCTCTAGAGTTGCTCCAGCGAGAAGTGCCGATGTGAGTACAGAAATGGCCGTATCACCTGCTCCAGAAACGTCGAAGACTTCATTGGCCACTGTAGGAATAATTGTCAGACCTGTTTTATTTTTTGTGTCTAATAATCCCATTCCTTCGGCGCCTAAGGTGATGACGAGCATTTCTAATTCCAGTTTTTCGACAAGAATTTGGGCCATCTTCTCTAAGTTCTTCTCTTTATAACCGAGTCCTTCAACCATCGCTTTCGCTTCAACAAGATTAGGTTTAAGGAGAGAAGCCCCTTTATAAAAAAGCGGCGGTGTTGAGCGCCCTGGATCCACGGCCACTAATTTTTTTTCAGCTTTAAAAGTTGAAATAAGATGAGCGATGACGTTTTTACTTAATGTCCCTTTAGCATAATCTTCAATAATCACAGCTCCGTGATTTTTTGAAAATTCATCAATGCGGCCAATGAGTTTATTTTGGGTGGCCTGATCAATCTCTTCGCAATTTTCGTAATCAATACGACAAATTTGCTGAGTATTTGTTGTGACTCTTTCTTTGAAAATTGTCGGTCTATTCGTTGCGCGAACTATTCCCCAAGTATTGAGTTGTTCATCTTCCAAAAGGGTATCGAAGACATTGGCGTTGTTATCACTTCCAACCACTCCACACAAAGTAGACTTTACGCCCAGAGTTTTTAAGTTATGAGAGATGTTCGCAGCTAGACCAAGCTTCAGCCATTCCTTTGTTACTTCAAGAACAGGAACCGGGGCTTCAGGTGAGATACGCTTAACTTCACCAAATGTGTATTTATCAATTCCAACATCACCGACAACGACGATAGGATCAATTTTGTTAAATTTTTCAGTTAGCTCTGTAAAACGTTTTTCACTGATAAGATTTTTCATTTTTATAAATCCATAATGGCCACAGCTTGTTTGACCACGTCTTCCACTTCAATCTTGCCCATACATTCATAGTAAGGACATTCTCGAGCAGCACATTTTTTAATCTCGCCACAAATCACATCAGGGACGAGTAGTTTTAATTTTTCAGGATTTTTCGCCATTGGTCCCCAGCGAAGTGCTGATTGAACTTTTATAGGCGAATACAAAGTCACAGTTGGTACACCCAAAACTGCAGCGATGTGAGTAGTTCCAGTACTTGGTCCAACAAAGAGAGTTGCTTTTGAAAGAACCCCCATGTAGTGACGAAGACCTCTTTTAATGCCGTTGAAATAATAAACACGTTTAGCGAGATGTTCATTTTCTTTTCGGCCAACAATTTCTTTTAGACCAGAAAGAAACTGGTTATCACTTGGCGTGTAAGAGACAACATAGAGAAATTTCTCTGGAAACTTTTGTTCTAGTTTTGTGATGAGACGACCATAGTTTCTTGGTGCCCAATTCAAAGTATGTCCTGTCATTCCTGGATGAATGAAAATCATTTTTCGACCGAGTTCAATCCCCTCTGCCGTTAGATCTTTTTGAAAAAGATTAAAACTCATTTCCTCTTCATCTTGAGACAGACGAATTTCAGGAGAGAATTTTCTTTTATCTTGATAGTTGTATTCAATTCCCAAAGGGGCCAGCAGATTGAGGTTGTACTCCATCTCATGCATCGACACCATTGAGCGTTTCTGGCGAATTCCTTTATTGAGAAAAAGATAAGTGTGCCAACGAGATTTAAGACCTCCACGAAAATCAATAAGTCTTAACCAAGCGACAAAATTAGGAAGATAGCCGCCGCCCACATAAAAATAGTGAGTCGGTTTTTCTTCAGAAAAAATTTTAAGAATCTCTCGAATCTTTAAATAGAAACGAGCATTACGATGATAAATGCGAACTTGATCAATGTGCGGGTGATTTTTAAATAGGTCTGCTGATTTAGCAGAAATAAGAAAAGTCACATGGGCCTTAGGAAATTTATCCTTGATCATCTTGGCCATAGAAGACGTCAAAATAGAATCACCAATAGCATCCGATCTATTGATCAAAATTCTCATAATTTATAGCCGAGATGGGCAGCCCTAAATTTAACTTCATTTGAAAGTATATTCACAATATCCGTTAAACTAAGTTCCGTCGTATCAAGCATCATAGCGTCTTCTGCTTTTTTAAGAGGAGCTACTTCTCTATTTGTATCAGTATCATCACGCTTGCGAACGTCATCTTTAATCTGTTCAAGCGAAACGCTTTGATCCCCGCCTTCTTGAAGTTGCTTTAATCTTCTTTCTGCACGTGTATCTACTGATGCAGTAATAAAAAATTTGCAGAAAGATTGGGGAAATACAACCGTTCCAATATCTCTTCCTTCCATCACGCAAATTTTATCCATGGCCAAATTGCGCTGAAACTCGAGAAGAAACTTTCTGACAGAAGGTAGTTGAGAAATAATTGAAGCAAGACGAGAGACATGGTGCTCACGAATTTTTTCCGTTAAATCTTTGCCATTAATGCGGATGAGAACTTCAGGAGAAACTCCATACTCAACTTTCAAAGAACTCAAAAAGTTTTTAAGGGCTTCGCCTTCTTGCAAAACTATTTTTTGTTCATCTGCAATATAAGCAATCGCGCGAAACATCGCTCCTGTATCAATATAGAGCACATTGAGAGCGCGAGCGAGATCGCGAGCAATTGTAGATTTACCTGAACCTGAAGGTCCATCAATAGCAATGACCTGAGAATACTCAGCGTTTTCTTTATATGGAAAAGACATAGGGTTGTTTGTCCGCAAAAAATTATCAATTGTTAAATTTATCACCTATGAATGATAAAAAAAGACGCTGTGAAATGTAACTAAGAAAAAATTAAAAAAATTAAGGGAATGAGGCCGTCAGATTCTCAGAAGTATCTGCAGGAAGAAGGGCGAGAAGTTGTTCTTCAAACTTTAAACCTTGATTAACGACGACATATGTCTGTTCGTAAGGTCTAGGACGATTTTTAAATAGTGAACTGAAGTTTTTTGAAACGAGCGAATAACTCTCCTTCACTTTAACGAGATAGGAGAAAGTCGCAACGTCTAAAGTTTTTTCGACTAGACGGTTGCGTAATTTAGTCGGTCCCATATTATAGGCCACTGTCGCCAATCGGTAGTTCAGACGAAAATTATAAAGAAGTTTTTTTAGGTAAAAGACACCGACTTCAATATTTTCTTCTGGGTGATGCATGTTTTTAGCAGCTTCTTCAGGCGTTACCTCTCGTCTCATTAATTGATAAAGAAATTGGGCCGTATCTGGTTTAATCTGCATAAGTCCTAAGGCATTTTTGGGACTTATCGCCTTGGTATTAAAATTACTCTCCACCATCATGATTGCAATAATCCAGAAAGGATCAATTTGATAATCTACTGAAAAATTCATCACAGAAGCGAGGTAAGGTTTGAAATTCTTTTGGGTTCTTTCATCAAGAGATTGAAGAATAAGATCTTCAAATTCTTGTTTTGTTAATTCATGCGAACGTTTTAAAGGAACACCTGGATCAAATGCCGCTTCCATTGCCTGATACCTATAATGAGCGATTTCTTGATCAGGGAGTGGTCCAAAAGGAATGGTGCCCGACTGCTCCATCGATGACAGACGAAGTGATGCAATCGTTCCGGCAAACATCCAAAACGAAGCAAGCATCAATGCGGTGAATGACCATTTTAAAAATTTCATGGTGACATGCTTATCCCTAGAATGCGATTCACGTCTAGACTCTAGCGGTCAAGTCTCACCTTTTTTCACAGTGCTTCTTAATGCTATGGACGTAACTATTGAATAATTACTTCCCTTTAACCAAATTCGGGGAAATAATGGTCACAATAAAATTTTGTCCCAAGGACTAAACAATGTCGTCAGACCTAAAGTTAAATCGTTTGAGCAAAGAAAAATCACTCTAC
>CAMLRB010000161.1 GCA_946482295.1 uncultured Bacteriovorax sp.
GTTGAATCAGGTGTAAACGTTGGTCGTCTGGATAGCGGTCTTAAAGCTAAATTTATTAAAATCGACAAAGAACCTGTGTACGTCAATTCTCAAGAGGATTGGAAAAAAGTTGAAGTTAAATCTTCAGACGTTGGAGAGTTAATCGTTGCAGGTGAGCACGTCTGTGAAAAATACTTTAACAACGAAGAAGCATTCTTTAGAGCAAAAATTAAAGATCACGAAGGTGTAGTTTGGCATCGTACAGGAGATCTAGGATTTCTTGATCAACAACAGAATCTTTGGATTGTAGGTCGTGTTCATAATGCTATCAAAAGAGGTGATGAATACTTTTTCCCGGTCAAAGCTGAAATCATCCTTAAGCGTTTTCCTTTCGTTAAAAAAGCTGCCTTTCTTGGAATGGAAGATAAAAAACTGGGTGAAAAAAACGTTGCAGTCTTTAGTACTGCAGAAGTTGGTCTTGACATAGAAAAGGCGAAAAAAGAAATCAAACGCGTTCTAGAAAAGAATAAATTCAAAGTAGATCAGGTCATTCACGTAGATGATATTCCAATGGATCCTCGTCACCATAGCAAAGTTGAATATGGAATGTTAAAGAAAAAAATACTGGAAGGCGCGTGAAAAAAGCAAGTAATTGGTGGCAATTTACAAAAGAGCGATTCCATCCGACCTCGCATATCTTGATGATCGCTGTGTTTTTAACAACACATATTTTGATTATGAAGAAAAACTACAATGCACTTTTTACGGCATCGGATTTCATATCACTCTTCATTGCAGTAACGGCCTTTTATTTTAAACTTCGTCTCTACGATGAAATTAAAGATTACGAATTAGATTGTGAGATTAATCCTCACCGCCCACTTCCTCGCGGGCTACTCACTCGTCGAGATATGTACAATGGGATGAGCGTCTGTATTCTGATTGAATCAGTGATCTTCGCAGTCAAGGGGGTTAAACCTTTTATCTCCATGAGTATCGCTATTTTTTATTCGCTTATTATGTATAAAGAATTTTTTGTTCGTGAAAAAATAAGACCGCATCTTACAACTTATGCGCTTGTTCACACGATCGTTACAAGTTTTCTCAGCATTGCTATTTTTAGCTTCATTTCAGGTCTTAGCTTTAAAGAAGTAATACACGAAGAAAGACTTTTCTTCTTTGCTCTAGCGAATTGGTTTCTTTTTAATCTTTTTGAATTTGGAAGAAAAAGTTTTGCCGAATCTGAAGAGCGAGCAGGCGTTGATTCCTATTCTTCACTTTTTGGAAAAGGCGGAGCGATGCTTTTATCGCTCGTACAGGTCCTTTTCGCTCATTTTCTTATCATGAAAACGGGTGGCATGAATAACCATTTCATTCTTTTCAGTCACGGTGCTCTACTTGCTTTCTTCATTATGATTTCTCTCAATTACTATCTAAGTTCAAAAGTTTATGCGGCAAAACTCTTCCGCAATATTTCGTCCATATACATCATTCTCTTTTATGTAACTCTAATCATTGCCATGATTTTTTAAGGATACAAAATGAAACCGTCTTCGCTTTTGATTGTCACTCCAAAAAGTACTCCTCACTTTGCAAAAGCAGAATCGGGAGGTAAAGGACATAATCTTTATCTTCTTCAAAATGCAGGCATAAATGTCCCTACTTTCATCACACTGCCTCCACATTTTTTCGAAACATATAAAGAACAAGAAGGTATAAGCACAGCTCTTAACGACATGCTGACAGATGGTAACGCCGATCTTCACAAAGTCTCAGAAAAAATACATTCAAAAATTATGTTGCATGATTTTTCACCAGAATTAAAAAAGGCCATCATTGATGCCTATCAATTTGTTGTAAAAGCAGCAGGTGGCCCGCTAGTTTCAGTTCGATCAAGTGCCCACGACGAAGACTCTGCCCTACACTCTTTTGCTGGTCAATTAAGCAGCTTTCTCTATTTGAATGATGAAGAAAATGTTTTAAAGGCCGTTAAAGAATGCTGGGCCAGTGCTTACTCAGAGCGCTCACTTCACTATCGCAAAATTAACAAACTCACCATGATTGATATTAAAGTTTCAGTAATCATCCAGCAAATGATTGATCCGGATACAAGCGGCGTTTTTTTCACTTGTAATCCAATCAACGGAAAAAATGATCAAGTTGTTGTGAACTCAGTATACGGTGTTGGTGAAGGTCTTGTTTCAGGTCTTCTCGATGCCGATACATTTGTTCTCGAGAAAAAAACAAATAAAGTTCTTGAAACAAATCTGGGTGAGAAAAATAAAAAGCTTGTTCGCGATCAACGCAATCAAAAATGTGTAGAAGTTGAAGTTGAGCAATCTCTTATCAACTCTCCATCCCTGTCAGAAAAAGAACTTCTCACTCTCGCTGATATGGCCTCTAAAATTGAAAAATTTTATGGTCGCCCTCAAGATGTTGAATGGGCCATAAAAAATGGAACACTCTATATTCTCCAATCGCGCCCGGTGACAACAGACGTTGAAAACAATTCGGGAATTCTCTACGTTTGGGATAATTCAAACATCGTTGAAAGTTACGGTGGATTGACGATGCCACTAACATTTGGTTTTGCTCATTACGTTTACCACCAGGTTTATGTTCAATTCTGTGAAATCCTACTTGTTCCCAAAGAAAGAATCAAAGAGATGGATTACTTCCTCAAAAACATGCTGGGACTTTTTTACGGCCGTGTTTATTACAACCTTCTCAACTGGTATAAACTGACAAGTATTCTTCCGGGTTACAAATACAACCGTCAATTCATGGAAACAATGATGGGGACAAATGAGGCCTTACAAGACGAAATCGCTGAACGAGTCAAGCCACCTGAATTTCACCATGGAATTGGATCAAAGTTCCGTCAATTCGTGACTGGATGTAAATTCTTCTGGTTTCACCTAACGATTCAATCTGTCGTTGATAATTTTTTGAAAGACTTTCACGTAGTTTATAATAAATTCAGAAAAGTTCCTTATCACCAACTTCCAAGTGATAAAATTTATGAATACTACCAACTGTTAGAAAAAGAAATGTTGTGGAAGTGGCACGCGCCGATCATCAATGATTATCTGTGTATGATCCACTATGGAATGTTCAAAACAATTACTAAAAAATGGCTCGGTCATTTAGGTGATTCATTCCATAATGATCTCCTTGCAGGAAACGGAAATCTGGAATCAGCAGAACCCACAAAACGTTTAATTGTGATGTCTGGTTATGTTTCAAAAAATCAAAACCTCAAAGATCTTATTTTAAATACACCAAATGCTCGCGTGCTTGAGGCACTCAATCAAAGTGAACATAAAGAGTTCTATAACATGGTTCTCGATTATATAGACAAATATGGTTTCCGCTGTATGAGTGAAATGAAGCTCGAACAAAAAGATTTGCACCAAGATCCTTCCCTCTTTTTTGTCTTTTTAAAAAACCTCATTAATTGCGGACAAACTGATCTTCACGAATACGAACGTCGTGAAAAAGAAATCAGAACAAATGCTGAATCTCTTCTTAATAAAAACCTAGGTGGATTGAAAAAAATCATTTATTCATGGTCTCTGCACCACGCCCGCAAAGCGGTTATGAACCGCGAGAACACACGCTTCTGTCGTACACGTATCTACGGAGTCGTAAGAGCAATGTTCTATGCAATGGGTGAAGATTTCACAAAGAGAAATATCATCGATAAAAAAGAAGATATTTTCTTTTTATCTCTTGATGAATTAAAGGGATCTTTCGAAGGAACAAACAGCATTCAAAATCTTCGTAAATCGATTGAAGTCAGAAAAGCTGAATATGAATTCTACAAAGACAATGAACCCTCTCCGCGCTTTGCGACTCGCGGTCCGGTTTACTGGAACAATGCTCACTTTCCAAAAGAGGAAGTACAGGCCATCGATGAATCAACATTGGCCGCCAATCAAATGGCCGGTATTCCTTGTTCGCCAGGTGATGTGATCGGGATAGTAAAAGTGATCATGGGACCTGAAGACGACATGACTTTAAACGGAGAAATACTCGTTACAGATAGAACTGATCCGGGATGGATTCCGCTTTATCCGTCATTGTCAGGCCTTTTAGTCGAGCGAGGAGGACTTCTTTCTCACTCAGCTATCGTGGCCCGTGAAATGGGATTACCGACAATCGTAGGGATTAAAGGACTCACGAAAAAACTGAAATCTGGAATGAAAATCCGAATGAATGGTGAGACGGGTCTCATTGAAATTTTGGAAGAATAAAAGAGCAATCAACTAAGGAGCTAAATATGAAAATGATCACTTTCTCAATTGCAATCTTAATATATATGCTTTCAAGTTCAGCTTTTGCAGATACAACTTCTGAAGCATTTTGCAAGAGTAAGTTAAAAGATTCTACATTTTATAACTCTATTAGAACTTCTCCATTGGGGTATTATTACAACTTTAATGATGTAGAAAATAATCGATTTGCAATGATTAATGAAGAACTCAGACAAAACATGGATATGTTGTGTGCAAGCAAAGCTTCTTTCACAAAACTCTTAAATTCTACTGAAAGAGAATGTGAAAAACTTTGCAATAAGCAAGTTGATAGTTTCAAGGAAACAATATTTTTGGATAAGACTAAGGGAAAAAAAGATTTCTTTGATGATTGCCATAATACTTGCTTCATCATGAAAGAAAACTTCAAAACCTACAACCTGGCCATTTCTGACAATAAATCATCTAACAATGAATGCGAAAGCCAAAATGACTCTATATCAAATCTTGGTAGAAAAATAAAAGATATCGAAAGCAATATCAAACCAGCCCCCGCAAATACGTCTACTCAAGGTGCATCGAAATAAGAATCTCACAACACTGAAGAGTGTCTATATTTTAGACACTCTACTTTCTATAAAAGTTATTTTTACAAAGAACCCCTTATTTTTTTTGTGTATGCGATGATGCTAAAAACGATTTATCAACGACACAATTCTAAATTAGAGAGGAATTATGAAACTAACTCATTCAATTGCCCTTTTATCTTTATTCTTATCGTTTTCAGTTTTTGCCGATTCTAAAGTATGTGGAAAAGTAACGAGAATTTCGGCCCACGCCACAACTTCAGAGATTGAAATTGGAATTGAAACCAATGTCGATATCTTTCAAAAAGAAATAAGAATTGCCGTGCAAAAGGATCTTAGAGATGCGGCCCTTGCCCTAGTTTCAGTATCTCAAACAACAGAAAGAGGAATTTGTATTTCGACTGCTCTTGACGTTAATAAGGGATATGAAGTCGCGCGTAGTATTGAATTAAATTTGAGCAAGAAATATATACCAGTTGGAAATAATTAATAAAAAAGGGGCCTCAAGGGCCCCTTTTTTATTACTGAACTGAAATTAGACTTGGTAGTGGAAGAACTAGTTCACGTGGAACCTGAAAGTACTTTCTCTCGCGAAGTTTGTCGTTCGCTGATTTTGGAAGAACATCAACTTTCGACTGCGCGATAGCTTTTGTTAAATCCATTGAGCGAGAAAGTTCAGCCGCGCGAAGAGCACGATCTTTGTTCACAAGACCTGAAGTTGAAACTTTTCCTTTCAACCATGCTTTTACATCAACAGTTTCCATGATGATTTTTTTCATTTCACGAGCGCCCAGTTTTGGGTTCACGTCTTTGATAGCTCCGGCAACACCTGCAACATAAGGAGCTGCTTGTGACGTTCCAGAAACGGCCAAGTATCCGTCTTGTGGGATTTGAGAAATGATTCCTACACCAGGAGCAGCGACTTCAACATTCTTTTCACCGTAGTTCGAGAATGTTGCAAGAGCTTGATCACCTAAAGTAGCGGCAACAGAAATCTTGTTCTCACCTACAACGTTTGTTGGAGATGTAGGAACAACGTCGTTGTTTGAACCATCGTTACCAGCGGCAAAAACGAAAAGAGTTTTTGGAGCTGTTTTTAAGAAAACTTTTGCTTCTTCGATAGCAACTGCAAAGAAGTGGTCAGTGTACGTTTTAAGTTCGGCCGGAGTTGCTGGCTTTCTAAAGATCCCTTCGTAAAGCATTCCGATGACGCCTTTAATTTGCTCGTAACCTGTTCCGAATGATCCGTTCATAACATCAGCTTTGTGACCATTGATGTATGCCCCAATTTCGCCATAGATTGCTGATTGTTGTTTTGCCAATTGTCCGATCGCCGCTTTCAACATTGTTTCTTTAAGGCCTTTATCAGTTTTAACTGTAAATGCTTTTGAACCTGTTGTGATTGTAAGCGTGTTCGACTTTTGTCCCGGAAGTTTAACTTCAGTTGGGATAAGTTTTACACCAAGAAGTTTTGCGTCTGCAGAAGCTTTCGCTGCAATCCCACCAACGTGAGTTCCGTGCATCCAGTTTCCGAAAACAGAAATATCTTTGATAAACTTTTCGTCTTTAAGTTTAGCGTTTGCCCATTCACGATCTTCTTGCGTAAGTGTTCCCAAGAAAGATTTTAATTGAATGTCAAAGAAGCGACGAACGTCAGCTGTGTTTGACCACGAGTAAGAATAATCAATCAATTGATTATTGCTTTCAGCGAAGTTCCATCCGTGCATATCGTCTGGGTAACCATTTTTATCTTCATCACGATCATTAGCTTCGATTTCAACCATGTTCTTCCAAGACTTACTTGCAAGATCTTTGTGAAGCATATCGTTTCCTGAATCTACGATGGCAATAGTGGCCGCTTGGGCCGATCCTAGCGTCAATGCTAGTGTGAGGGCCGAGCTTAAAATTTGAGATTTCATGATCTCATTCTCCTTGAAGTGTTATCACAAGAGATTATTATGACCCCCGATGAAAGAGCTTGCCTAGGAGAATGTTTCTGACACTTTCTTACTAAACACAAAAAGGCGCTCCATTTGGAGCGCCATTCCGAAATTATGAATACTTTGCAGGTAAGACTTTTTTAGATTATCGGTTTTTTCACAAGAAGACTTGGACGAACAGGTTTAATTTTAAGCGTCATTCCTTTGAGTTTCTGAGAAAGCGATTTTTGAACCGGTACATCTGCGATAGTTGCGCGAGCTTGAGAAATCGCTTTATCAAGAGGAAGCGTTTTTGAAAGTTCAGCGGCCTTCACAGCGCGAGCTTTGTTTACAATCCCCGAAGTAGCTACTTTTCCAGCTAACCATGCTTTTACATCGACAGTTCCAAGGATGATTTTCTTGATGTCGAGAGCTTTAAGAGCTGGGTTCATGTCTTTCACTTGAGCAATTGCATTCGTTACAAATGGAGCAGCTTGTGATGTTCCAGACATTGGTAAGTAGTTTTGAGCTGGAGCTGTAGAGTTGATCGCAACACCAGGAGCTGCGACTTCTACTTTCGTTGCTCCATAATTTGAGAATTCTGCCAGTTCTGAGTAACCTAAAGTTGCAGCAACAACAATTTTATTTTCAGCTTCGATTGTTGATGGGTAATCTGGAAGTTTATCGTTATCTGATCCATCGTTACCAGCAGCTACGATGAATAGAGTTTCTGAAGAGGCCTTGAAAATTTCTTCACCAGAGGAAAGAAGAGTTCCAAAGTATGCAATGTAGAGATCTACTAGTTCGGCTTCTGTTGGTACACGTTTAATCGTTGAAACGAATGCTGAGTAAATCATGTTTACTGCTTGATTTGTTCCAATACCAAATGATTGGTTAACAACATCGACTTTGTGGTGAGCAAGGTAGCCGGACATCGCGGCCATTTCAGTAGTCTGTGAAAGAGCTACTTCTACTAACTGATCTTTAAGTTGAGCAATTGTAGTATCTGTTTCAAAGAGTTCATATTGAAGTGGTTCTGCTACAACTGGCCCAAGAACTTCTTGATACTCAGTTGGAAGGATTTTCATTGAAAGAACTTCGGCCTTTGCTACACCTTTAGCTGCAATTCCTGCAACGTGAGTTCCGTGAGCATAAGAACCGATGAAGTCAGCTTGGTTTCTGAATTTTTCGTTTTCAGAAGCGGCCTTCAACCATGAGTATTCCATTTGGTTGATAGTTCCTAAATCTAATTTACCAATGAGGTTATAGAATTTTTTTACATCTGAAGTAATGAGGTGATTGTATTTATCGTTAAAAACTTTTGGAGAATTTTCCGTGAAGTCCCATCCATTGATATCACCAGGAAGTCCTGATCCATCGTTGTCAATGTCACTTCCAGCAATTTCTTTTTTGTTAACCCATGCCTTAGGAGCAAGTTCTTTGTGGGAAATATCTG
>CAMLRB010000162.1 GCA_946482295.1 uncultured Bacteriovorax sp.
GGACCTTGATTTTGAAAACATCAATCGCAGAAAAGACGCTTCTCTGATCTTAGTTTCAGGAAATAAGGCCTTGATTGAAAGAGATTTAAAAAGAGAAAAAGACCAGCAAGAAACATTGATGCTCAAACTCAAGGCCGCTTATAAAGTCTTCGAGGCCTATGGTGAACTCAGTAAAGTTCAATTGAAGAAACTGGAAAATGAACAACGACTTCTCAATCTCGGTCGAAGCAGTCTTTATCAAATTCTTCAATACGAACAAGATTATCTTCGCTCAGAAGAATTGTTTTTCTCTAAGCTGTTAGAGATTAAACAATTAGAAATTGAACTTAACAAATACAATTTTGAAATAAGCGTGGCCCAGTAATGAAAAATATTTTTTCTTTTTTTGTCGATAATTGGAAATTTTCTTTGCTGACGACTGTCTTTACCTTTCTTGCCGGAGTTTTGGGTTTAGGTCTTTTGCAGAAAGAATCGTTTCCTCCAGTAAACTTCGCCGTCGTTGTTATTTCTTCTGTTTACCCGGGAGCATCTTCCGAAGAAGTTCATGATAAAGTGACGAAAATGGTGGAAGATGAGTTGCGCGGAATTGAAGGCATTAAAGATGTTCGCTCAGTCTCTCAAAATAATTTCAGCAACATCACCGTGCGTATCGATATTGATGGTGTTGATTCAAAAGAAGTTGTCTCTGATATTCAAAAGGCCGTTCAACGAGCAAGATCTAAACTTCCGGAAGAAGTGACAGAAGAGCCAGTCGTCACTGAAGTTAAGGCCAAAGAGATTCCCATTTTGGAATTAGCGCTTACCGGTCCAAACGTGGAGCGCTCGCGCGAGAAGGCCGCTGATAAATTAAAAGAAATGTTGGAGGATATTGATGGAGTGGCCAATGTCCGATTCTCAGGCTATCAGGAAAGAGAAATTCAAATTCTACTTAATCAACAAAAGTTAAATACGTTTGGTCTTTCACTCTCGGAAGTTTTCCAATCGCTGTCATCGCAAGTTAAAAATATTCCCAGCGGCTACGTTGATAATAAAAAAGAAATTGGTCTTGTTCGTGTTGTAGGAAAGACTCTGGATACGAAACAATTAAGCAGTCTTATTGTTCGAACCAACGATGCAGGAAGACTTATTCGTCTCTCTGATATCGGAACGGTTCGCGAAGGCTCTAAAAGGCCTGAAGTTATTGCCAGTCTTAATGGTGATGAAGCGACACTTTTGATCGTTACTAAAAAAGGGGATGCTGACGCTGTTAAAGTTCTCACATCAATGGATGAGGCCATCAATAAATATAAAAAGGCCATGCCCAAAGACTTAAAACTTTTAAGCTACAATGATGAAGGACAGAGAATTAATAATCGTTTGAAGATCATCAACTTCAACGCCGTAACCGGGATGATCATTGTTATCCTTGTTCTCTTTTTCTTTTTACCTGGAAAAATTGGTCTCATGAGTGCTCTTAGCCTTCCTGTTTCTGCACTTGGAAGTGTGGCCCTCATGGTTTATTACGGCGCGAATTTCAACATCATTACGATGATTGCGCTTGTTATTTGTTTGGGAAATCTCGTTGATAACTCCGTTGTTATTTCTGAACATTATTCAAAATTGCGGGAAGAAGGAAAAGGGGCAAGAGAGGCCGCAATTGAATCGGCCATGCAATTTTGGGTTCCCTTCACAGCTTCCACGATCACGATTATCTGTGCGTTTCTTCCTATGCTTGTCACAAGAGGAGTCATGGGACAATTCATTATGTGGATTCCCATTATTGTTACAATTGCCTTGAGTTTAAGTTTACTAGAATCAGTCACACTTCTTCCGGCACGTTTGCAATTTGTTGACCCCAAGAAAAAGCTAAGTTCCAATAAAAAAGGTCCATCTCACTTTGATAAAATTGAAAATGCTTTTGAAAAATGTGTTCGATTTACACTGCTTCACCGCTTTAAAACAATTGGTGTACTCATCCTTCTTGTCATCAGCGCTGGTGCTGTGACGGCCATTTTTAATCGTTTCGAACTCTTTCCAGCTGAAGGTGTCGAGTACTATGTGGGACGATTTAAAACAGCGCCCACAACGTCTATTTATAAAACAAACGAATATGCTCGTTTGGTTTCAAAAGAAGTTTTAAAAGTCATGGACCCAGCGGTACTTGATTCTGTTGTGGCCCGTGTGGGAATTTCACAAACTGATCCATCCGATCCACGATCAAAAACAGGTGAACATGTAGGCCTTGTGTTAGTTGGTATCAAACCAACAGCAGCAGCAGATCTTAATATTCAAGAAACACTCAAAAGTTTAAATGCGATACCTCGTCCAGCTGAATTGGAACAACTCCTTTTTGAGCCGATAGAAGGAGGGCCGCCTGTAGGGAAACCACTCACAGTTACACTTCGTTCAACTAATAACGAGCAGCTCGCGAAACTGAAAAGTCTTTTTATTGCTGATCTTAAAAAATTAAAAGGACTGAACAATTTAGAAGATGATGAAGATGATACAGGTGTTGAATACCGATTTGTTTTTGATGATCTCAAAAGATCATTGTCGGAAGTAAACACGGATCTCGTGGGACTTAATTTAAGAACGGCCCTGGAAGGAAGTATCGTTCAAGAGTTAACCGAAAATGGAAAAACTTTTGACCTTGTTGTTCGTTTCGAAGACAAAGATAAAGATGATCTTGATTCTCTAAAAAAATTAAATGTCATCAATAATAAAGGAACACAAATTCCCCTTTTAAGTCTTGGCACTTTTGTACAAACAACTCCACCTAAAACAATTAGAAATTATGATTTCAAACGTTCGGTGACGGTGACGGCCGACGTTGATAACGTAAACCTCACATCAAGCACGGCCAATAGTGAAGCAGAAAAAATTCTTCTAAAATATCTTCCGCAATTCGATGAAGTGACTTACGTTCTGGGCGGCGAAGAGGAAAACACCAAAGAATCTTTGGAATCGCTGATGGTTGCTCTCGTTTTGGCCGTTTTTGGAATTTTTGCAACATTGGTTTTTACGTTCAGAAGTTTCACATCACCGTTTCTCATTCTTTCCACCATTCCACTTGGGCTTGTTGGAGTTTTCTTCTCTTTTACGGCCGTGGGTCGCCCTTTAAGTTTTCTGGCATTCATCGGTGTCGTTGGTCTCACGGGAGTTGTTATCAACTCGGCCATTATTTTGGTGGATTACATCAATGAACTCAAAGAGGGACATACTGAAGAAGAATTTTTTAACGTGCTTGTCTTAGCTTCTAAATTGCGCTTTAGAGCGGTTATCGCTACTGGTCTTACAACGGTTGTGGGTCTTATCCCTTCGGCCTTTGGATGGGGCGGATATGATGCTATTTTAGTAGATATTACATTGGCCCTTTCATGGGGGATGATTATCGGAACAGTACTTTCATTATTTTGGATTCCTTCGGCCTATTCAATCATGAATGGATTTAAACTAAAGCTGATGAAAAAAATTCAAGCGAGACAAAGTTCATGAAACGGAAATTCACAAAAATATGGGTCGATGCGGATGCTTGCCCTAAGGCCGCTAAGGAAATTATTTTTAAAGCTGGTACACGAGTTCAAATTTCAGTCGTTCTCGTTGCCAATTCTGTGATGACCATTCCTAAGTTCGAACTCTTTAGACTCGTGGTTGTCGGACGCGGAGACGACGTAGCAGATCAGTATATTGTCGATCATGTACGCTCTGATGAACTTGTCATCACCGCCGATATTCCTCTGGCCGCTAAAATTGTGGAAAAGGGAGCGATCGCGCTTAATCCACGCGGAGAAATTTACGATGAAGACAATATCGGAGAAGTTTTATCAATGAGAAATTTTATGAAAGAACTTCGTGATGGTGGAGCGGTGACGGGCGGACCTGCGTCTTTTAGTCCAAAAGATTCGCAGGCCTTTGCTAATTCACTCAATAAACTACTTTCTTAAGACTATAGGCGCGGACGATATTCACACATCCATCCTGCCTGCATTTGCTGACGAAATAACCGATAAAAATAGAATCGCTAAAAAAGTTTTCATCCTTATTCTCCTTTGGATTTTTTTGTCAACTTAGCTAATAGGCCTTCTCTCGTGAAGTCACTCTGTGTGATAACAGGTGCTTTTCACAAGCTGTGATAATGTGCAAAGCGTTTATTCTCAAGATTAATTGGAGAATCGACGCATTTCTTGACTCTTTCCGCAGGGAAGAATAGAGTTTTGCATCCTTTTTTCATTGGAGAATCTATGAGCACGCAATCTTTACCTAAGCATGCACGCGTCGTTGTTGTTGGTGGTGGAATCATCGGAACATCTGTCGCTTACCACCTCGCCAAAATGGGATGGAATGACATCGTTCTTATTGAGCGCGATAAATTAACATCGGGAACTACTTGGCACGCAGCAGGCCTCATGGTGACTTTTGGATCAACATCTGAAACGTCGACTGAAATGAGAAAATATACGCGGGATTTATACAACAAATTAGAAGCTGAAACTGGTCTAGCGACAGGATTCAAACCAGTTGGTTTTATCGAAGTTGCAACAGATAAAGATCGTTTAGAAGAATACCGCCGTGTCTCTGCCTTCAACAGATACTGCGGAGTCGATGTTCAGGAAATCTCTCCAGCTGAAGTTAAAAAACTTTTTCCACTCGCTCACACAGATGACATTCTTGCAGGTTTTTATGTGAAAGAAGACGGGCGTGTAAATCCCGTTGACGTGACAATGAGTATGGCCAAAGGCGCTCGTATGATGGGCGTCAAAATGTATGAAGAAGTTTCTGCAACAGGCATTTTGAAAAAAAATGGCGCTGTGACTGGTGTTCGTACAAACCTTGGAGACATTCACGCAGAATTTGTCGTGAACACAGCTGGTATGTGGGCAAGACAATTTGGTGAAATGGCCGGAGTTAATATTCCTAATCAAGCAGCTGAACACTACTACCTTATCACTGAAGATATGCCAGAGATGACACCTGATCTTCCGATTTTAGAAGACCCTTCTTCATATTGTTACTTAAGAGAAGAAGTTGGTGGACTCATGATCGGTCTCTTTGAACCAGTCTGTGCTCCATGGAAAGTTGAAGGGATTCCGAATGATTTTTCTTTCGGTGAAATTTCTCCAGACTGGGATCGCATGGCTCCTTACCTTGAAAAAGCTATGGGGCGTGTTCCCAAATCACTCAATGTCGGTGTAAAAAAATTCTTCTGTGGTCCAGAAAGTTTTACTCCAGATCTTCGTCCTATCGTTGGTGAAGCACCAGAACTCAAAAATTATTTCGTGGCCGCAGGTCTAAACTCAATCGGTATTCTTACCGGTGGTGGACTTGGGCGAGTACTTGCTCACTGGATTATCAACGGAACTCCTGATGTTGATGTTACAGGATTCAACATTGACCGATTACAAGTTTATCAAAATAACCCTGAGTATCGTCGAACACGTACGGTTGAATCACTGGGTATGGTTTATAAATGTCACTATCCAACGAAGTCTCCAGAGACTGCTCGCGGAGCTAAAAAATCTCCATTCCATGATCGTCTTGTGGCCGCAGGTGCATACATGAAAGACGTTTCAGGATGGGAGGGTGCTGACTGGTACGCTCCTCCTGGTGTTAAAGCAGAGACGGGTGAACTTTCTTTTGGTCGTATGCACTGGTGGCCATACTGGGCGGCAGAACATAAGGCCGCGCGTGAAAATGTGATCCTGATGGATATGTCATTCATGTGTAAATTTCTGGTTCAAGGGCGCGATGCTGGTCGTTGCTTAAATCAACTTTCAGCAAACAATGTTGATGGCGATAAAGGCATGATCACATACACGCAGTGGTTGAATAAAGAAGGGAAACTGGAAGCCGATTTAACTGTTACAAAACTGGAAGACGATAAATTCTTCGTAGTTGTTACTGATACACAGCTTCGTCACGCAGAAACAATGATGAAACGAATGATGGAAGATTCACACGCATTCGTTACTGACGTTTCAGGAGCATACGGACAACTTAACATTCAAGGTCCTCGTTCACGTGAGTTGATGCAAACATTGACAACAACGGATATGAGTAATGAGGCGTTCCCGTTTAGAGCGGCGAAGTGGATTGATATTGGATTTGCACGTGTTCTTTGTGTGCGCATTACTTATTTAGGTGAATTAGGTTACGAGCTTTATATTCCAGCAGAACAAGCGACTCATGTTTACGATCGCATAGTAGAAGCTGGAAAAAAATTCGATATGAAACACGCGGGACTTAAAGCGCTTGCTTCACTTCGTATGGAAAAAGGATATCGCGATTATGGTCACGATATCGATAATACAGACAACGCTTTTGAAACCGGCCTAGGTTTCGCGGTTGATTTCAAAAAACCAGATGGGTTTGTTGGTCGTGAAGCTGCTCTTAAATTCAAAGAAGCTGCTCCATACAAACGTCGTCTCGCTCAGGTTTTTGTTCAGGATCCTGAGGCCCTTTTGTATCACGCAGAAGTTGTTAAACGTAACGGTGTGGCCGTTGGATACGTGCGTGCGGGATCTTACGGTCATACATTAGGTGGAGCTGTTGGACTTGTGATGATTGAAGGGGGAGAAGCTGTGACTCCGCAATACATCAGTGAAGGAAAGTGGGAGATTGAAATTGCCGGTAAAAACTATCCGTGTACAATTTCGCTTAAACCACTTTTCGACCCGGAAAATAAAAAGATTAAGTGCTAGAAATAAGGCCCGCTTTCGCGGGCCTTTTTTTATTAAAATTCAGCTGGCGAATAAAGATTCACGAACATTTCCTGAACTGAAAGGTGACAGAACGCTGTCGCTGAACGGTACATTGAACCATCCATCTCTTCATATTTCTTGTTACATCTTGCATGCATTTCATCTTTCATCGCCATTTCTTTTTTTGATAAGGCAGGCATTTGTTTTTGACAAACATCCATGGCAACTGCAACAACACCAACATCACCACCGGCCCCCAGCGCGCACGATTCAGCAATGTTTTTAGCTTCCCAACAGCTGTTGGCCGCTTCGATATTATGGATGACATAATCGAGATAACGGTCATCTCTCATGACAACAGGACATTCATCGGCGATTGCAGTAATGCCAAAAAATAAAGCAGAAAGAAGGATTAAAAGTTTCATGTTTGTCTCCGAATAAAATAGTTGTTGAGGACTTTTAGAATAAGTCGGGAGAGCTTGCAAGGGCACTTGTAAAAATGACTATTGGCAAAGACGATCAAGGGTCTGATACGTCCGATCATACTTAGTTTTTGAGGTAAAAAATGTACGGACATAGTCATCGTTGCGGTTTTTTTCTAGCTGCGTTTTGTATTTTTCGAGACGCGTTTTATACAGTGAGTTTGCTCGCAATGAACAATAGACATCGCGCAGTTCGGGAACAATTTCTTTCCAAATGCGTCCTTTCCATAGCGGTGGCCAGAAGGATTCGTCCATCTTTGGATTGATATAATTTTTGATATCAAATTTTCGAGTGGGATTTAACTTCCATTCAGAAGCTTCTTTTTGAACATAAGGATTCACACCAGCACATATCGAACGGGCAAATTGCATCCCTTGAAAATTTGCTTCAAGATCACCGAAGGAGAGAACTCCTCCTAAGGTATAACCTAAAATATGTACTTCTTGTTGAATGCCTTTCATGACACTTTCTTTTTCTGCTTCTTGTTCACTAAGACCTTTTGCTCTCAATTCCAGGTAGCGACGATAATAATTTCTTCCAATGAGGGCGAAGTGACCTAATTTATCTGTGCCAATGTAGACACCACCAACATTGATTGTTTTAGAAATGATTCCAAAAACGAGAAAAGGGAAACCTGCATCTTTGTAAATAGATTGGTTGAGATACGCTTGCGTTCCAATGCTATCGTCCGGGTAGCGTTCAACTTCTGGAGAATTTTTAGCAAATGTGCTAATGGCACTGATCGAATATTTACCTACGATCTCCGTCATGATTGAATCACTTAATTGTTCGCATGTAAGAGATGATTTTTTTTCATTGGCCGCTGCAATGGCCTTATCCATTTTTTCCTGAACGTAAGAATTCAGCGCAGCTGAAGATTCACGAATCTCATGCGAGGCCGCATGAAACTGATCTGTTTCAAGAGCAATAGCATTTGATGCAAGAGCAAGCCAAACGAGGAGTGCGATCTTCATAGGCCATCACTCTAGCACAGCTA
>CAMLRB010000163.1 GCA_946482295.1 uncultured Bacteriovorax sp.
CTCTTAGCAAAACGGGACCATAAGTCCATGGCGCTTAGTGCATTCACACTGACAACCATGTAAGCATTTTCATTGGGCCCCCTTTTTGATCTCATTATCAGGAGAACGGTCTGCAAAGCATTCAGCAAACTTGATGCTGACCATCTGCTAATAATATAAAGTACAGGAGGTAGTCGATGCGATCGAGTATTTGGAAAGGAGCACTGAGTTTTGGTCTTCTCAACATCCCAGTCAATTTGATGAAAGCAGAACAAGATCACAGTTTGCATTTTTCGATGCTGGATGGAGAAGATCTTTCACCAATCAAATACAAAAAAATGAATGCAAAAACGGGTAAGGAAGTTCCTTTTAAGCGTATCGTAAAAGGTTATGAATACAAAAAAAATGAATACGTGATAATGGATGAGAAAGATTTCAAAGCTGCCAATGTTGAAGCAACGGGAACGATTGATATTGAAAACTTTGTTGAATTAGATGAAATCGATCCAATGTTTTTAGAAAAACCATATTATCTGGTCCCTGATAAAAATGGAGTAAAAGGCTACTATCTTCTTTGTGAAGCGATGAAAAAAAGTAAGAAGGTAGCTGTTGGAAAAATCGTCATCCGATCCAAACAACATCTCGCTGTCATCATGGCCCGAGACAATTATCTTATCCTCGAAATGATGCGTTTTGCTCATGAGGTTCTCTCTGTTGATGATGTTAATTATTTTAACGATATTAAAAAAACTAAATTTAGTGAAAAAGAAATGAAGATGGCCGTTCAACTGATTGAAGGGATGACTCAAGAGTGGGACCCAACTCAATATAAAGATACATATTATGATGATCTCATGGACATCATTGATCGAAAAATCAAAGCAGGTAAAGGGCAGGAAATTGACTACGATTTTAAATCCCCTTCAAAAGCAGCGGCATCGAATGTTCTCGACCTAATGCCGCTTTTGAAAAAAAGTTTGGAAGCCAAAGGGAAAACATCCAAAAAATCGTCAACAAAAGTCTCTAAGAAAAAAGTATCAACAAGTCATCATCATTCAAATTCAACCGTTAAAAAGAAGAAGAAAGCATGAAAAAAATGTTGAGAGATTATAATCGTAAAAGAGATTTTAAAGTTACCCGAGAACCATCAGGGAAAACTGCAACTCAAGTAAAAAAAGCTTTGAAGAAAAAGTTGATCTTTGTTGTTCAAGAGCACCATGCTTCACATTTGCACTATGATTTTCGTCTGGAGCTCGATGGCGTTCTTAAAAGTTGGGCCGTACCTAAAGGACCTTCTATGGATCCAGGTGAAAGACGACTGGCCGTTGAAGTAGAAGATCATCCTCTCACTTATGCCACCTTTAGTGGGACCATTCCTAAAGGTCAGTATGGTGGAGGAGAAGTGTACATTTGGGATAAAGGGACATGGGAAATGGAAGGAGATGCCCATGATGGTTTAAAAAAAGGAAAACTCGAATTCAAACTTAAAGGGAAAAAACTTAACGGACATTTCCTTCTTGTAAAAACGCACTATGCACCAGGAAATAAAAAAAATAACTGGCTCTTGATCAAAAGATCAGATGAAGAGGAAGATGTTCAAAAAGGTAAAAAGACAAAGAAAAAGATGCTGCTTAAAAAAAGCATCGATTCTGAAGCTGAAATTTCTTCAATTAAAAAATTACCTGCAAAGAAAAAAACACCATCATCAAAAAACAAACCTTCTCAAAAAGATGATCACTGGCCGGGTTTTATAGATCCACAGCTTCCTCTATTAGTCGATGCTCCTCCTACCGAAAAGGGGTGGTTTCATGAAATGAAGTTCGATGGATATCGCCTGCAGGCCCATATTCAAGGAGGAGTCGTTTCTCTCTTCACTCGTAATGGACACGATTGGACTGAAAAATTTCCGCACATAGTAGAGTCACTCATGGAGATGAATGTTAGGAATGCGATTTTTGATGGTGAAGCCGTAGTTCTTGATAAAGATGGCAAAAGTAACTTCCAGCTTCTTCAAAATTCATTAAGTGATAAAGCAGATCAGGCCATCCGTCTTTTCCTTTTCGATCTCTTGTATCTTGATGGAAGGGATTTGAGAGATAAACCTCTAAGCGAAAGAAAAAAACTTTTGAAGGACCTCATTCCTGATTTACATTCAATTGTTAAGTACAGTGATCATGTTTTGCAACGAGGTGATGAATTTTTCCGGATGTCTTGTAAATATGAACTGGAGGGCATTGTTTCCAAAGAAGCTGATGCTCCCTACGAATCAGGAAGAGGGCGCTTATGGTGTAAAACAAAATGCTCAAAAAGACAGGAGTTTATCATTGGAGGATTTACTGAAGGTAAAGGTGGACGCAGCGAAGATCTTGGGGCGCTTTTATTAGGAGTTCATGATAAGGGTAAACTTCGTTATGTGGGAAAAGTAGGAACGGGATTTAATGAAAAAACTCTCAAAGATTTAAAAAAGCAACTTTCACATCTCTATCATGATGAAACTCCATTTGATCTTAATTCACCTTCGGGAAAAGGTATTCATTGGGTTGAGCCTGAGCTCATCGTGGAGATTAATTTTTCGAACTGGACAAATGAAAAGATTCTTCGCAATCCTGTTTTTTTAGGTCTCCGCTCGGACAAAGATCAAAAGGACATTACGATTGAGAAAGCAACACCTCTAAAAGAAGTAAAAAAGAAACGAGTTTCAAAAGAAGATAAAAATGATGACACAGTAGAAGACGATGTCACACTTTCACATCCCGAAAAAATACTTTTTAAGACAGAAAAAATTACGAAGCAGCAAATTGCTCATTATTATGCTGAAGTTTCCGACTATATGTTGGATGTCATGGGCGATCGACCACTCTCGCTAGTTCGTTGTCCGAATGGTTCTGAACAGCAATGTTTTTTTCAGAAACATCCAACGATGGGAAAAGTGCCGCCTCATCTAAAAGGGTTCAAAGTCAGAGAAAAGAAAAAATCAGAAATCTATCTGGCACTAGATTCGTATCAAGGATTAAAACAACTTGTTCAGCTTAATTCTTATGAAATTCATACGTGGAATTGTCATTATCAAAACCTCATGAATCCGGATCAAATCGTCATTGATTTTGATCCAGATGAAGATTTAACATTTAAAGATGTCAGTAAAGCTGCACTTACCCTCAAAAAAATGCTGGATAAGTTGAAGTTGAAAAGTTTTGTAAAACTCTCTGGTGGAAAAGGTCTGCATGTTCATATTCCATTCGAACCTGATTATACATGGGATGAGGTCAAGGCCTTCAGTAAAGCATTGGCCGATCAGATGGAAGCTCATGAACCTGATAAATATCTTTCAAACATGTCAAAGAAGCTTAGAAAAGGAAAAATCTTCGTTGATTATTTGAGAAATGGATTTGGATCGACGGCCGTGGCCCCTTATTCTTTACGTAGTCGAAAAATTTCAGCTGTTGCCATGCCAATTGAATGGAGTGAGTTGCCAAGAATCAAAAGTTCAGATCAATTCACAATGAACAAGGCCCTTTTAAAAATCAAAAGTAGAAAGCGTGATCCCTGGAAAGATTTTAATACGGTTAAGCAAAAAATTCGCATTCTAGCTAAAGAGTGATAATGTAGTGAAATGAAGTTAACGCTTGAACTCACTCACTATTGGTTGTCACAAATTGTGATAGGTCTTGAGCTTTGTCCTTTTGCCAAACGTCCGTTTGATCTCGGTTTGATTCGAGTTACAGAGTCGCAGAGTTCGGAAGCAGGTGAAATGGCCGAAAAACTTTTTGATGAGCTCGAAACTCTGAATGAAAAATCTCCAACTGAACTTTCAACGACTTTAATTGTCTATCCACACGGACCTTCTGACTTTGAAAATTATTATGATTTTGTCTCAGAAATGGAAGAGTCTATGGCCCAGGTTGGATTAGATCAGTATTTTCAACTTGTTTCTTTTCATCCTAAATTCAGGTTTGAAAATGAAGATGATGCGAGTATCGCAAATCTAGTGAATCGATCACCGTATCCCACACTTCAGATAATTCGCGCGGAAGAAATGAAAAATGCCCGCCTCAATCTCAATCAAGCACAAAGCATCAGCTTAATGAACACTGACAAGCTCATGGCCCTTTCAAAGGCTGAAAGACAAAAACTTTTCACTTACTTGTCAGATGTCGAATAAAGCTGAAGAGACATTGTCGATGTTTTGCTTATCACTTCAATTTTTTTAGACATTTTTAATTTCTGATAGAGCCTCTCACGATCAGTAAGTTCTTTTCGGGAAGCAAAAAGAGGATTGATTTTCCAGGTCTTTCTGAACCATTCGTCGAGAGGTACAACCACAACTTCGTCAAAACCTTCAACAGTCCAATACACGATGCGAGCATCGTATTTTTCAAGTATGGCCAGTTCAGCTTGGGAGACGTGATAATGTTCTGGAATATTAGTAAGAGTATTTACATACACACTTCCATAACAAATGCTCCGGTCATGATTAAAAATCATATACCCATAAGCTGAGTGGTCGAGATTATCTTGCATGTGAAGTTTTAAATCTTCTTTGTTTTCTTCATTGGTAAATGAATCTTCCGGCCAAGGGGATTGACTCCACTTTCTAAGAAAATCACGTGAATCCATGACCGCCTTATGATCAGCTTCGCTATAGCGATCGTTCGTGAAAAAGAGGACAAATTTGTCAGTGATGTGTTCGCTGGGCGGATTGTATTCTTTTGTAAAAATATTCATCCACCCATTATTTCAGAATTTCAAAAAAAGTCTATAATCACAAAGTTTTAGAAGTTGAAATGAGCCCCCACCATACCGTCTACTTCAGCATCAGTTTCTTCGATGATATTGAGTGTGAGATTTCCCTTTAAGAAAAATTCCACCTGCTGATATTCATAGAAGAGACCTGTCGTTGCACTCGGGCCTAATTCAAACTCATCATGCTCTCGATTTTTGGGATCGTCTTCATCGAGGATTTGAATGCGTCCACCTGCCCCATAAAACCAACCGAGATTTTTTTCCGGAAAATCTTTTCGTCTCCACGTATAGTGTGAAGCAAGAATAAGTTCTTCTTCATCGTCGTCTAAGTCCCACGCCAAAATGGTGTGAAGCGATTGAGCATCATTCATGAAAAGATTGAAGGATAGACCTGTTGGCGAACCAATGACGGCCCCAACACCTACAGATTTGGCCATCACGGGTGTACTGGCCAAGAAAACGAGAACAGCTGAAATGCTTAGATACTTTTTCATATAAACCTCTTTCTCGATTTTAACATTAAATTTGAGTTGAAAGCTATTGGCACCCCGTCTTCAGCCAAGTAAAATCGCTGTATGAAACACTCAGTTTTGACATGCCTTTTCAGCTTCTTTTTAGTCTGCTTTAATTTGAAAGCTGAAACACCCATTCCTCACTACGAAGTGTATCCGCAAACTCCCTTCGAAGATTATAATGAATCCATTCTTGATTTTTATTCAGTAAAAAATCTTTATGGTGAATTTTCAAACTTTGCTCTATTTCCTCTTGTGATTAATGGCATTGTCTGGCCAACGTCAGAACATTACTACCAGGCCCACAAGTACATTGAGCCGGAATTACGTGAACGTGTGCGTGCAGCAAGCACTCCTCATGCAGCCGCTCAGATCGGTCGTGATCCCAATATTCCCAAACGTGAAGATTGGAATGAAGTGAAAGATCCAGTCATGGAAGTCGCGGTGAGAGCGAAATTTAATCAATATCCCATTCTTCAAAAACTTCTTTTGCAAACCCAAGAGTCTCAGATTTACGAACATACAAAACTCGATTGTTATTGGGGAGATTGTGGTGATCGAACTGGGCAAAACAAACTCGGTCTTCTTCTCATGAAGCTACGCTCAGAAATGAAACCTTAATGAATTTTTTTAATCGTTTTTCAAAAATAATTCTTAAACTTATCGTTATTGCAAAGTGGTTTGCGATTTTGAGTGTCGGTATTGTGATTTTCTATAAATTTGTGCCCGTTCCTTACACGCCACTTATGGTGTGGCGAACAGTCGGTTCGATTTTTAGCGATGACAAGTATATCGGCATGGAAAAAAAATGGGTGCCGATGGAGGAGATCGCTAAACCGATGCGCTTAGCGGTTATCAGAGCTGAAGATTATAAATTTTATCAGCATCATGGTTTTGATTTTGAGGCCATCGAGAAGGCCATTCAATACAATAAGACACACAAAAAAAAGAAGGGTGCGAGTACTATTTCCCAACAAACAGCGAAGAACGTTTTTCTCTGGCCATCGCGCAGTTGGGTAAGAAAAGGACTTGAAGCTTACTTCACAGTTCTCATCGAACTCTTTTGGAGTAAAGATCGTATCCTGGAAGTTTATCTCAATGTCATTGAGTTGGGGCGAGGGGTCTATGGTGTCGAAGCGGCTTCTCAAAAATTCTTCAAAAAACCAGCGAGTAAGTTGAATAAACATCAAGCATCTCTGATGGCCGCGGTTCTTCCTAATCCTATAAAATTCAGGATTGATAAACCTAGCCGTTACGTCACCAATCGCCAGCGAAAAATTATGGGAACTAAACTTCCTAAGATGGTAACGGCCCAGGCCGAAGGTAAGCCGATTGAAACTCAAGCTGTCACTGAAACGGTTCAGGAAAAAGCTCAGGAATTTTTTGAAATTAAGTTCGATGATGAGGATAAACCAGAGAATCGAGATGCGGCCAATGAGGCTTCAAAAGAAACCGCTCCTGCCGAAACAGAAGCGGTTAATGATTAACAAATTATTTAATTGTTCTTGCGTATTCTAATGCTTTCAATAAATCAATTCTTCCACCACTGATCATTTTGTCTTTGAAACGATCAACTTTTGAAACCGAACTCATAAGAACTTCTTTCAATTGAAGAGGTGAGAGGTTCGGGAAGTGAGAAAGGACTTCTGCTGCAACTCCAGCTGTTGTTGGCGAGGCCATGGATGTTCCAGACATTGATTCGTATCTATTTCCCGGTGTCGTTGAAAAAATCGACGATCCTGGAGCCGCAACGTCTACACTGATTTTACCGTAGTTTGAAAATCCACTCATGCCTCCAGAGCTTGCTGTTGAAGCTACGATGAGAAGGTTGTCATTTTTGTGGCTCGCTGGATAAGTTGGACGACGATCGATATCTGAAGAATCGTTTCCGGCAGCGGCCACAACCAGAACTCCATACTCATCTTGGATATGTTTTAGAGTGTCTGGAATGAGTGATCCACCTTCGTTGCTTCCTTTTCCGAATGAACAGTTGATGATTTTTGCTCCATTTTTAGCGGCGTAGATGAAAGCTTCGGCAACATCGACATCTGTTTCATCACTATTATTTGGAACAGTTCTGATCCCCATTAGTTTTACGTTTGAAGCAATACCGGCGATTCCAATTCCATTATTTTGTTTGGCGCCGATTGTTCCCGCAACGTGTGTTCCATGTGAATGAGTGTCGCGATTGTTTCCCGTTGCTCTTCCTTGCGAATCGCGAACGAGTGTATTAATTCCATAAACGTCATCAATGTAACCATTTTGATCATCATCAATTCCGTTGCCGGCCACTTCCTTTTCATTTTTCCAAAGAACATCTCTCAGATCTTCGTGATTAGTATCAATTCCTGTATCAACAATCGCTACGATAATTTCGTGTGTACTTTGAGTACCGTATTGGCGGTAAGCAGAGTTTACAGAAACGCCATATTTAGCAGCATCCTGGAAAGACCAAATACGTCCAACTTGAGGATCATTAAATTCCCCGGCAAGCTTTGATTCAAATGATTTCATATCGACTTGTTGAGGAGTAGGTAAGACCGATTTTTGTGCTTTAAAATTTCTCTCAACAGAGACAACTGTCGAGCTTTTTTTAAGCTCAGAATAAACGCTTTCAGATCCATCAGTGTGAACAATGTAGATGTTTCCGAAAAGGTTTTTAACGCCTTTTACATGTTGAAGTTTTGGAAGTTGTGATCCTGCTTTTACTTTGACCACCAATTCTGTTGGTGAAACATCGGCAAAAGAAACAGTTGAGACAGTGAGCCCTAGTAGAGCGACAGCGAGAGTTTTCATCTTTCATCCTTGAAAATGATTTTGGTACTGATCAGTGTAG
>CAMLRB010000164.1 GCA_946482295.1 uncultured Bacteriovorax sp.
ATCGTTTAAAACGATTGGCGTATAAAAGTTCTACCTACCTTAAAAGTGATCAAGATCAAACATTGATGTCCTTTGAATGGGTCCAGATTGAATCCATAAATACTTTCATCTCCGATTTTTTGGAGAGTTACACTCATAAAGGCCTTCAATTTGCTAAACTCGATAATGACAAGAGTTTAGAAATAGATGTTTATTGGTTTACCATGTGTTTAAAGAACATTGTGGAAAATGCCCTTCAACATGGAAAAGCACCCGTTAAAATTGCGTTAACAGAAATGGATCAATTTTTAAATGTTGAAGTAAGTGACCAGGGAATTTTTCAGGAGACTTCACAGTCTTCAGGATTAGGTTTAGGATTAAAGTTGGTAGAAAAAATAGTGACTGAGATGAGAGGGAAAATCGACATTCAAAAAAATCCCACTGTCATAAAGATGTCCTTTAGGTTTAAACAATGAAAAGCATTTTGATTGTTGAAGATGATCCTTTATTAGGGAGTTCTCTCAAAAAAATTTGTGAGAGCGAAGGCTTCACGGCTTCACTTGCAATTGATCTCAAATCCGCGCGTGAATTTATTCATAAAACCTATGATCTTGTCGTGCTTGATTGGATGCTGCCTGATGGACAGGGGATCGATTTTTTAAGAGAGTTGAGAAATCGAGACATGAATCTTCCCGTTATTCTCTTAACTGCAAGAAATGACCTTATTGATAAAGTGGTGGGCCTTGAGTCAGGGGCCAACGACTATATGACCAAACCTTTTGAGACGCGCGAATTGATTGCGAGGATTCGTGTTCAGTTAAGAGAGAAGAAAACTAATCCAACAAACGACAAAATCAATCATGGAAAGCTTTCGCTTAACCTCAAAGAACGGGATGTGATCTACGATGGAAAAAGAATTACTCTTACAAAAATGGAATTTGAACTGCTAAAACTTCTTGTTGAAAATCCAAGACAAACTTTCACCCGCGAAAATCTTCTCGATAAAGTTTGGGGGTATGACAATTTTCCAACGACGAGAACAGTAGATACTCATGTCCTGCAGATTAGACAAAAAACTTCTGATTCACTTATTGAAACCATCCGTGGATTAGGTTACCGTCTTGGCAATGTCAGCGAAAATTGACAAAGAATTGACTTCGATTTGACTCCAATTTTTAAACATTTGTTACGATCAAGATTAGGAACGGGACTTCAAAATCGGGAGGATCAAATGAAGGAAGCCAAAACGGTCGTATTTTTATTTCTCTTATTTCTGGTGAGCTGCTCAACTAAACAACAGATTAAAGATGAAGTGACTAAAGTCATCACTGAAAATCCACAGATTCTAGCAGAAGCTATCGAAAAAAATCCAGTCGCTATCTTAACGGCACTTCAAAATGCATCGAAAAATGCGCAAAATGAACTGGCGAAACAAAAAGAAGCGGAAGAAAAAAAGGCGCTGGAAGAAACATTTAACAACCCAATCAAAGTAAGCTTGAGAAAAGATGAGGCGATAAGAGGAGCAAAAAATGCTCCACTAACACTAGTCGAATATTCCGATTTTGAATGTCCTTTCTGTAGTCGTGGTTATGAAACAGTAAAAAAGCTCATGAACAAATATGATGGGAAAATTAAATTCGTCTATAAACACTTACCCCTGAGTTTTCATCCTCAAGCGATGATATCAGCTCAATATTATGAAGCGCTCAGAATTCAAAATGACCAACTGGCCTTCAAATTTCACGATGAAATTTTTAAGAATCAATCTAAACTTTCCGGTGGAGAAACATTTTTAAAATCCATTGCGAAAGAACTAGGTGCTGATATGAAGAAGCTGGCCGTTGACGTAAAGTCGAAATCCGTTCAGACACGAATTGACGAAGATGTGGCCGAAGCAGCTCAATTAGGTTTCCAGGGTACACCTGGCTTTCTACTTAATGGCGTCCCAGTGAAAGGAGCCTATCCAGAAGAATACTTTGTTCAAATCATTGATGAATTACAAAAGCGTGGAAAAGTTACTTTGTAATAGGTAATAGGCCGCCTTTAAGGCGGCCTTCCTTCTGACGCTGTCATGAAAGTTATTTCATCTCGTCTTTTCACTTGAATCGTATTGAGGATATTTTGATCGTGAGGTCTGTATGCACATCTTTATTCAGCGTCACGCGGAAAAAATTATTGCTCTTCTTTTTGGACTGGCGCCGCTTATTTTGTTAGTGGCCATGACATTATTTATTATGGAAGATCGGGCCCTCTATTTTACACCTTCAGAAGTTATTCGAGTAATTACTCTAGCACCTTTCCTAGGGGCCATTCCTTACCTGGTCTGGAAGACCTACGTGAAACTTCGTTATCTATAGTTGTTTTTCGATCGATCGAATTACATCGTCATCAAGTGGTGAGGTTTTTGAACGGAAGCGATCCACAACTTTTCCGTCTTTACTGATGATGAATTTTTCAAAGTTCCAGAGAATTGTTCCATCGAATTCTTTGTGGGAGTGAACCCATTTGATGAGCTGTGATTTTGAGGAGCCAATGACCTCTTGTTTTTCCATGATAGGAAAATCGACACCGTATTTTAGTCGACAAATGTTTCCAACTTCTTTGTTATCTTCAGGTGTTTGACCTAAAAAATTATTGCTTGGAATACCTACGACAACGACACCTTTATTTTTATAACGAGTATAGAGTTTCTGGAGGTCTTCCAGCTGACCAGTAAAGCCACATTTCGTAGCAATATTCACGAGCACGACGACTTTTCCTTTGAGCTGATCAAATTTGAAGATTTTTCCGTCAGTATCTTTTTGCGAAAAAGTGTAGAGTTCGCTTGCTTCAACTTGCACAAGGAAGAGCGAGAAAAACAAAGAAGGGAAGACAAATAGAAGTTTTTTCATAACAATATTATGATCAAAATCATGGAAGGAACGCAAGCGACAATCTTTAGACGGCCAACGCATCGCTCGTCTGCAAAAAAGAATGTCATCACCAAATTCTTCAGTATAAAATAGCGCGAACATTTCTTTCTAACTAAGGACCATTGATGAAACACTCTTTTCAAAATTTTCAAGTCGATCACATGACCCTCATGTTGCAGCCACGTCTCTACAATGTGGCCTATGTAGTTTTTCATGTCATTTTTGGAGTTACTCCTGAAAATCTTCTTTATGAAAAAAGAAAGGAGTGGCAACCGGGTCTTGGCGATCAATCACTGACTTTTGCTGTTCAAGTTGGGCAGGGAAATAAAGATGATCGAGCTCAAAATAAAACGATCTTCGCTGTTGTTCAGCCTTCAGAACCTATGTCTCAACCTTCACATGTAAGAACGATGCTCGACTCACATAATGCAGCGGCCTTGTGGCAGCACGTGGCCCTTCGTACAAACGATCTCGTGGCCTTCCATAAATTTGCTACTGAACGCGGAGTGAATTTCATCACACCAATATTAAAAGATGATCATGATGATCTCATTCAAGTTTTCAGTGGTGAGTGGTATTACCCGGGTATTCAATCAAGCAGTATGTTTTTCGAATTTGTGCAACGTCGTCCAAGTGAAGAAAGTCTTCTTGCAATTCAAGAAGCAAACCGTGAATTATGGTTTAGAGATAAAACATTTTTGGGTCTCTATGGCGAGAAAGAAAAAGAATATCAAAGCGGAAAGATTACTCCTTTTATAGACTTTGCTCTTTTTGAAAAAATTGAGACGGAACTTAAAGGTTTAAAGCTTTGGGAAATTACACCTGAAATTATGGATCGATGCGAATCCATCATGCTTGATTACGTTAAATCTAAAAACTAATTCGCTCTAAATACTTTTTTTTGGCAAGATCTATGCTCCTTTAAATGTTGAAGAAATTCGACTTTAAAGGAGTGAATGCCTATGAATAGAAATCATCAAGGAAGAAACGACCAAAAACGGACTAAACAAGGCCGTCACCATGTGGCCTATAATCAATTAGGACGATCTTACCAACGCCCTGAATTTGATCGTTACGAAAAACAGTATGGAAATTATCGTTATGCAGGCGCTCGTGAAGATGACCAGCGATACAACTTTGATGAAGAGGAATGGGAGAGTCAATTTAATCGCCCGCCAACTTCAAAAAGAAGATTCCAAGAAGAAAAACATCTCAATCAAAACCAACCTCGAGACTATACCAGTGATGAAGGCCTGGAAGAAGAAGTGAGTTATTCTCGTGGGTATCAGGATTTCCACCGCGGTGGTGAGCCTCAGCGTGTAGAGCCACGTGAAAAATATCGTCATGAAAGAGTTCAGAATGCCTCTCGTAATTTTCATGGCCATGACTTAAGTTATCGTGCTCGCAATGAGCATCATCCTGAAAGATTTATGGGTGAATCTAAACGCAGTTATGCTGGCATTGGGCCCAAAAATTATCAACGATCTGATAGCTCTCTCGAAGAAGAAGTTTGTGAAGTCCTTACTCGTGATGCTCTAATTGATGCTTCTGAAATAATTGTCGCAGTTGAAAATGGAACGGTGAAATTATCTGGTTCAGTTGAAAACAGGGAAGAGCGATTTGCCATTGAGCGAGCAGTTGATGGCATTTGGGGAGTGGAAGATATTATGAACGATATTAAAGTTATAAAAAGGCACTAATTGCTTAGTGCCTTCTTCAATTCTAAGTTTAAGCTAGAGCGCTGATTTTTTCATTTAATAAACGAAGTGATTCCAAATGAGCATCAATTTCTCTTTGAATTTCAGCATTGCGAGCATTATTTTTTTTCAGCTCCTGCTCGAGTGTTGTTATTTTCAAAGTTAATTCATCAATGGCCTTATTATGAAGGTCGATGAGGGATTGTGATGTATTCTTTTTCACTGAGGCCACAGTTGTTTGAGTAGGAAATGCCATTTTTCTTTTTGTATTTGTCGGAGCAACTGTTTCTCTATTGATTTGGGCACTTCTGTCTTTCATTTCTTTAGGCAAGTCTGTCGACTTCACAAAATAGATGCCCATGAGTACCAGTGATAATGCCATTAATCCTTCGATCATAAAGACCCCTTAGTCTTAGAAGTTGACGGTTCTCCCTACTGTACCCGATTAAGAAGGATCAAAGTGACTTCTATGAAATTCTTTCCAGGGATAGAGAGGACTGTCTAAACTTTGGACAGTTTTTGCCCAGCTTAGGGGCCCTCATCTTGAAAGTCTTTTAAGACGATTTTGTGAAGATTCTCGGTTTTGTCGAAATACACTTTGTAACCAGCAGGGTAGTGTCCATTCTCTTGTGGGAATTTAGCTGGAAGTCTTATCTCTTTTTCACTTGTTTGCTTAGAACACAAATAATCCAATGTAACCATTGGCTCTAAAAAGATAGGTGCTCCTTTATAGTATCCGTATAAAAATGTGCGAGAGAATAATCCGCCATTAAATTCGGGGGCGAGTAAATCTACCCAGTGCCATCCCATGTGGGGTACCCCTTGAGGTGTAGCACCGTAATGATCGGGAATATAGTCTGCCATAGGAGGCATATGGCAATTGGCCGCATCTTCATTCATGCAGCTAATAGATTTTCTCTCTTCCTGTCTGATGAAATAAAAGTGCATGTCAAAATGCGGAAGATTGTAAACGCCATCAGGCTCATGACCGTGCGGATTCCAATCGAGAGTAATATGTTTATATGGTTCGACTTTGTACTCAGTTGGCATGGGAAGAGTAAACTCTTGCATGGTGTGCGGTAAGTTTTTTAGAGCTTCTGGTGTGATGGCTATGCCCAGTTCTCGTGGTTGCTTTTTATAAGTTTTGATGAATGCAGCAGCGTGGCCAAGTCCTACGGGAACTTTTTCCCCCCAATAAGTTTCAGCATTGACGTTACTCATGAGTAAAGTCAAAAACATAATGCAAATTTTTTTCATTTGTCCTCCCAGCGTTAAGAAATCTCTCGCTGAAAGTGCAAACCGTGGGCCAGGAATTTAGAATTTACTTTTGAATTGAAACATTGTGTTTACCTGGCGACCATCTTCGACACGTGCACCAATCGACAATGTGCTCGATTTACCAATGGCAACTTCATGCTGGATATTAATAAATTTTTTCGTATTGGTTCCACTTCCAAATTCGGTTTTCAAATCACCAAAGTTTCCGAGGCTCGTATTTTTTCCGATCGTATAAGATTTAACCCCTAGATTATCGTGGGAGTAGGTTATGTTGATGCTGTCTTTTTCACCGAGTTTTAGATTATTGTTCAGTGAAATTTTTGAGTAATTGTCATTTGTTCTTTGATAGACTTCGACTTCAATGTATTTATGATTGTGATCGGTCAGACCCATATTAATAGTTTTCGCCGATTCCATTAAACCTGTTTCTCTGATCACACCCAATTCTGTTTTAAGCGAACCGCTTAAATTAAGTTTGCTTTCTTTATCAACATTGATGGTGAGAGGTATGATAGTTATGAACTCATGCTTTCCTTCAGTCTTATTTTTAGCATTTACTTGTAACCAAGCTTCACCTTCTTTATTACTTACAGAAACTTCAGTTGATTGCTCATTAAAAGTCATGAGCGTTTTAGTTCCTAAAACAAGATCGGGAGCTATTTCTGTTTTCGTTTGAGCTTTCACGACTTCAAGATCAGTTGGAATAACGGTATCCCTGGTGTGAAGTTTCACTCCAATATCTATGTAATTGTCTGGTTTAGAAGGTTCTTCCGTAGGTTTTTTTATTTTAGTGAGAAGTGACTTCAAATTATTTGATGAAAGCTCCGATTCACGTTCAGCGCTGGAAGGCGTGTACTCATATTCACGTATGAAAGCTTTTCCTTCTGGAAATAAATGGACTTCGAAAACCCTGTTTTTGTCAGCACCTACTCCGCGATAAAGATAAACAACTTCTTTACCACCTTCAGGAATGTATTGAACTTCATTTACATTGGGTAAATCGAACAGCTCTTCTGCCATAATATTGAATGAACCAGGAAACTTTGAATCTTGAATGCGAGTGATATTTCCATATTTGTTACATGAGATTCCTCCAATTGGATTCTCATATTTCACAACGTAATAAAGAAAGTTCAGGTGATTAAGTTCCAAAGTTAACTTATTAGCATCGGGAACGTTTTTGCCTTTATCCAACTTCGCCAATATTTCATTAACATCCGCACTTAAGTTCATGTAAGACTGACAAGTTGGGCACGACTTCATATCAAGCTCTGCCTGTCTCATAAGATCTGTTTTACTGGGGATTTTCGGGTCGTTTTTTTCGTCGATATAAGCATCAATGGCCTGGTTAATTTTGGCAATTTCTTCTTTGGAAGAAACAGTAGGTGAATTGTCTTTCACTTTATCAATCAGCGTTTTATAAGATTTGTTTTTTTCAAGTAACTTTTCAAATTCGCTTGCACTGGCCGAATATGGTGAACCAATGAAGAATAAATAGATGATTAAAAAGAAAGCACGTATCATGCTTACTTTTTCGCCATATAAGGAAGAGATCTTTAATGGAATGTACTGGAGTTCTTTAGTGGGGTACTTATAAAAAAGGCCCGGTTGCCCGGGCCGTTGTCATTTTTATTCTTCTGCTTCGTCAGTTTTACGATTTTTTAGTTTTTCCTTTTTACGATCCTGCCTTTCTTTGATTGTTAGTTTGTGTTTTTGTTTGTCTTTACCTTTTGCCATTGTCCTTCTCCTTTACAGGTTTAGTGGTTTAAGCACAAAAAAACGGTAGCAAAAAACTAAGAACAAATTCAATCAAATTAAATCTTGGCAAGCGTTAGGGTCGTCGTTAATGAATTCTTGAATTTTCGTCAGCATCTGATTGCAAGATAGATTCACTTCAGCTTCATAACGGTTAATTGGCCCATAATGCGCGCGAAGAACGCGAAGTGTAGTCATTGCATATTCCGCAGCAAAACCTGGACACGATTTGAGAAAACTTTGAAATGTTGCTCCGGCCCCTGTACCCAAAATGGCCATATTCGTACTCGTACAAGTTACACCTTGTTTGTATTCATTCAAAAAACAACTTTGTGGATTGGCCTTATATTCCGCGTACAGTTTCGAAAGCTCACTGTTTACACCAATTGAATCATAACTAGACTGGAAGAGGCCTGCTTCCGCCTCGGCCGAT
>CAMLRB010000165.1 GCA_946482295.1 uncultured Bacteriovorax sp.
AGATCGGGTAGTTCTGGCATAATGCACTTTTCCTAAAAAATTAGTAAACTCCATGCTTCCTGAGATTGCGGACCTGGTTTAATTTCACTTCAGCTCGCTCACAACACAAGAGTAACTAACAGACGAAATTTAATTTTTATATTTTTGATGTATTACTGAATATATGTTCGAGGCCTTGATTTTATCAAGGCTTTTTTGCCATCGTGCAATTTCTGCGTCGGGGATGTCTTTGCTGGCAGCGATATAGAGTGAGGATCGTAATAATTTAAGAGACGTTTGTTCCAGGGAGTCTGGAGCTTGATTTGTTTTTTTTAGCAAGTAGACAACACCCAACGGTGTTTCCCCAATAGCTAAATCGCAACGCCCTTTGATGGTTTTTAAGTAAATGCTTTCTGGGTTATTGCTTACATCAAGATTTTTAAATCCTTCTTTCTTTAACGTATTAAAAATCAAACCATACTCTCTGGTGCAAATGGACGAGACATTTTTTGCATCATTAAGAGAGTGAATCTTTAATGCGCTTCCTTTTTTTTTATAAAAATAAATGGATTGCTCAGCAATAGGACCGATCCACTTATATTGCGGCTTCCTCTCGCTTGTTAGAATCAAAGAAAAAAACATGGATCTTTTGTATTGATTGAGTTGTTGCATTACACGTGGTCCAGGTAAGACCATTATATGGGCCGTTACATTTAAATCTTTCATCACTAACTGAACGACTTCCGTTGAAAATCCTTTTAGTACTCCATTTTCAGTGTAATTAAAGGGGGGCCATTCTTCTGTAATAATAGTTAAGGGTTCAGCTGCAGGTGCATTAGAAATTATGAAAGACGAGAAGTTTTGTAGTATGAGGAAGAAAGCATAATAAAAAATTGAACTCATGAGAAATTCCTGAGATCGACTAGACCTTTTTGCCAACATCTTTGTAGTTTTATTTCTTATCTTCGTCAAATACAGAAGCTGTTCAAAGAAATTTAAATTTAGATAAAAAACATTACAGCAATAAAAACCTATCTTCCTTTTGCTTTTTCTTCACGCAAGGTCATTAACGAACTGGTTACAGTTGCGACTAATTTTCCATCTTTTTTAAAAATATCACACGTGTAATAGCTAATTGTTTTACCAAGTTGAACAACTTTAGCAACCGCTCGTAATTTGTCCTTCCAAACAGGACGAAAAAAATTAATACGCAAGTCAATGCTCGTATAAGTTTCTCCCTCCTCAAGTGTCATTGAATGCGCTGAACCTATAGCTGCATCTGCTATGTCACACAAGATCCCACCATGAATGGTTTTCATTGGATTTCCATGCTTATCCGGATCAACATCAATTTCGATAATAGCATAAGCATCACCAACTTCGACTAATTCAAATCCCAGCGTTGTGGCAATGGTGGGAGGGAACGACATCGGTGCAATTTCTTCCGGGCCCAGATTTTTATTAACGTACCTGATTAGCCAATCTTTAATTTTCATATGCACTCCAGAACAATTTTTTTAGTTCAACTTTAATTGCTTTCTAAAAGTTGCATCGAATGCCTTACCAGGAACAAATTTACGTAAGAATAAAAGTTTCCCTGCTGATGGTGAACCTGCATAGCGGAGTTTCGGGTTTTTTGCCGTGATGGCCTTGACTACAGTTTGAGCAATTGTTTCCGGACTCTCTGCAGTCTTCATAGTTGTTTCAATAACAGTATTAATATGATCTCGAAATGAGTCGTAATCAGAAATAGTTTCATCACCGTGGACGGAATTATTTTCAAATTTTGTTTTTGTGAAGGCAGGTTCAATAAGAATAGACCTAATGTTAAAACTGCGAACTTCATGATTTAAAGCTTCTGAAAAACCTTCAATTGCATGCTTGCTGGCCGAATAAATTCCCATTCCTGGAAATGGAATAAGGCCTACGACAGAAGATATATTAACTATTGTTCCACTACCATTATTTCTCATGTGTGGAAGTACAGATTTAGTGAGTAGAATAGTTCCGAAGACGTTTGTTTCAAACACCGATCTGATTTGTTTCATTGATGTTTCTTCGATTGGTCCCATAAGACCAACTCCAGCATTATTAACGAGTAAATCAATTTTTCCTTCTCTCTTAATTACTTCTTGAACAAATGAATGAATTGAGTCTTCATTGTTGATATCAAGCGGGAGCATTGTATAGGTTAAATTCTTATTCTGAGAGTTTGGGTTGCGGGCAGTACCATAGACTTTATAACCTTCGTTGACTAAGGCATATGCTGTGGCCTCTCCAATTCCCGATGACGCTCCAGTTACGATTGCAATTTTTAAATTGTTTTCCATAGTTATTTCTCCTTTTTATGGGGCGATTAATTCTTCGCCGGAAGCATGTTTATATTTAAACCATGCCTGATACCAATTGATTTTAGAAAGACTTGTTTTCTCTGTTCGATCTTTCAAAATGTCTTCAGCATCAATCAAATTGTTAATTGTAGATTTTCCGTTCTTTAGTCTTCGGAATTCGGATTCAGAAACAGATTTTGCTTCTGAGACATTTTTTCGTCGCTCTTCGTACTCTTGCTTTTTAATTTTTAAAGTATTTAGTGCATCTATGGCATCGGCCTGAAAGGCAGAGAGAGCGAAAGATTTTTTACTCTCTAAAGCTTGTTGTTGATGAAGACTCGCATTCGCATTAGAACTGTTCACACCTCCATCAAAGATGGACCATGACAATTGAATGCCAATGACATTGAAATTCGATTTTCTTAAGAGAGCATTATCAGAGTAATTGTGCTGAAAGTATCCATAAACTTTGGGAAGATATTCTGCTTTGTCTCCCGTTCGCGATAGTTGGATGGCGGTGATTTGTTTGTTGATCGCCTGAATATCTTCTCGATTTGCGACATCTAACTTTTGGGAAGACTGCATAGATTGCGGAAGTTCTTCCGGAAGATCTGCAGGGGTGATCGGTTGATTTTTTCCGAGCAATACTGCAATCATGTCGGCAAGATAATCTTCTCCTTTTTGATACTCTCTTACACCTTGTGTGGCATCATCTATGCCCAGTTTAATTTTTAAAACATCACTTTCACCAAGTCCACCAAGTTCATAAATGCGCTGGATTTCATTCAATCGATTTTTTAAGTTGGAAATATACTTTTCGAGTGCTTTTCGTTTTGCCCTCAACTCTAACGACTGCAATGATAACTCTATGGCCTTACTTTGAGTTTCTTTTACCTGTCTTCTCGCATTCAGCTTTGAGGCTTCACTCAGACGTACTGTGGCCGGATGTTTGTAAAGCATATTGGCCGGATCAAATAACACCTGTGAAATTCCAATTGTTGCAGATTTGCTAGTGTCATCAAGAGGGAGTGTAAGAAAATGGGGAATCTGAATGGCCTGATCAGTTAAAAGATGTTGATATCCAAATCCTGCAGTTAACTTTGGAACATAGATCTGTCGAAAAACAGAATCTGATTTCGATTCTGCTTCCATAGCAGAATATTTTGCTGATTTAACTTCTGGTCCTTGCTCAGCTAAATCTAATATTTGTTGAATCGTCAATTGAGTTTCCGATGCATAGATATTAAGAGGGGAGAATATTGAAGAGAGAAGTAAAAGAGTTGTTCTTAAGTTCATACTTTTTCCTCCTTCTGAAAAGTAAGTTTAAAGACGGCAGGAATTACAATTAAAGTCATAAGTGTTGAGACTAAAAGCCCGGAGATAATAACCCATGCAAATGGGGGCCATAAAGTTGATGAAGTCATTGTCATTGGTATTAATTCAACGATAGTCGCAACAGCAGTTAAAATAATAGGACGCATTCTACGTTGAATGCCTTCTGTGATCGCTTTATCAAGTGGAACTCCGTCGCGGCGTCGGTGATCAATGTAATCGATTAGGAAAATACCATTGTGAATAACGGTTCCAGCTAGAGCGAAAATTCCCAATAAGGTCATAAATCCAAAAGTACTATTAGTCAGCAAAAGTCCTGGTACTGAACCTACGACACAAAGTGGAATCGTTAGCAGAATAATACTGATTCTTCTGAAGGAGTTAAACTCGTACATGAGAGAAATGAGGAGAAGAAAAATTGCGAATGGAAGTGCAGCAAAGATTCTTCCTTGAGAGTCCTGTGCTTCTTTCATAGCACCTCCCATTTCAATTTTAACCCCTTCTTCTTTTTCAATTTTCTCTAATTGTTTTATGGCATTATTAGTTGCAACGTTCTCTGAATATCCTTGTGATATTTCACCCCAAATGTAGACGACTGGTACTCTGTTCATGTGTTCTAATACTGAAGGACTATATTGAAAACTTCCTTGGGCAAGCGTCTTAATTGAAATATCCTCTGTTCTTGTAGATCCCAAATAATTAGATTCCAACTCAGATAGTTTTGTATTTTCATTTTTATCTGAAAGTAGTGTTATCGCAAAAGGATCTCTGCCTCCTCTAAATGTAGTTATAGGTATTCCCGTTGTTTGCGAAAGTATGACAGATGAAACCTCTGCTCTTGTCAGTCCGTAAAGTGCAACAGCGCTGTCATTCACGTTTATTTTGTAATCCATTGCTCCCACACCAAGAGTTGATCGAACGTGTGTTACTCCCTCTGCTTCGCGAACAAGCTTTAGTGCTTTTTGAGAGGCCTTTATAATCTTGTCAGGATCGTCTGAATAAATTCGAACTTCGATCGGTGCTTTGACTGGCGGCCCTTGAGCAAGTTCGCGAGCTATTACTGTTCCATTTGGAACTATTACTGCAAGCTCATCTTGTCGGTCGCTTTTGAATTCTTTCGCACTTTTGCTGTCAGTGGTTTTTACAACCATCTGGATAATGTTTGGTGAGTTTGGTTCACGAGGTAAATTGTAATAAAAGGCCGGAACACCTCTTCCTATTAAGCTGGTAACTGAAACGACTCTAGAATCTTTTCTAATCGCTTCTTCTAAATTGAGTGCCGTCGCTTTTGCCGTTTCATAGTGAGTTCCATTAGGTAATCGAACATCCACTACGATGAGATTTCTATCAGCATTAGGAAAAAATTGTTGCTTAACGAATCTCATTCCACCTATTGCTAGGAGAACGGCAATAAAAGCTGATAGAGAAATTAATTTAGGGTAGGTCTTAACATAAAATCCTAGTCGCTCTCCCAACGGTTCCACAAATGTCCATTGACGAGATTTACCTTTTTTAAGCATATGAGCTGCAAGGATTGGTGTAATAAAAATACAAAAGAAATAACTTCCGCCGAGAGCAAGTGCTGAAATAACTCCTATATCACGAGTGAAGTCTGCCACGTTCCCTTCTGCAATTAACATTGGTAGAAAAGCCGCAATTGTGGCCATTGTTCCTGCTAAAAGTGGAATGAGATATTCTTTACGGGTCTTTTCGCCTGCTTCAATTGCATCCATACCTTCGTCTAATTTTGATTGTATTCCGTCTACAATGACGACAACGTTATCTACCAGTAATCCAATTGCAAGAATAAAGGCAGCTATTGAGATTTGATTAAGTACACCACCGAGTTGAGAAAAAATTCCAAACGCAATTGCAGTCACCAGAGGAACTTGAATGGCAACAATAGACCCTGCTCGAACACCAAGCATAAACATGAGTGCTCCACCAACCAGAATCATGGCCTTTAATAAATCAAGTCCAATTTCTTTTGTTCTTTCTTCTACGTAATGAGGTTGAAAACTAATTTCATCAATTTGAATTCCCGTTTTTTTAAAAGAATCTGTTTCCTTGAATTCTTTGATGATTTTTCTCATATCTTCACCGAACACTTGGAAGTTGACTCGTTTTTGGGCGATAACTCCGAGGCCAGTTGCATCTTCACCGTTGTAGAGCATGCTATCTCTAATTGGTAGAGAGGCCGTTCTTGAAATAGTCGCTACTTCAGACAATAAAATGGTTTCGCTTGACTTTAAAACTATTGGAAATTTTTCTAATTCTTTAGCAGTTCTATAAAAAGAGTTGGTCAAAACATTTACACGTCTGTCTTCCATTCGAACGTAACCAGAGGGGACATTGGCATTAGCACCTCTAAGCTGATTGACAAGATTTGAAATTGAGACACCCTTTTTTGCGAGCTTTTTATAGTCCAGCATAACGGTTAATTGTTCACCGGGAGGACTGACTTCATCCACGGATTTAACCATAGGATGGAGCTGTAATTTGTCTTTTAATATCTTTGATTGATCGTAAAGAGCGAGTCGATCTTTTCCTCCATGCAGAGCTATGAAGACAGCATTTTGATCAAAAATTTCTCTATTTAATTCTGGTTTCCAAACAGATTCTGGAAATTTTGTTTGCGCTTTATCAAGTGCCCTTTGAACCTTATCCCATGTGATTTCCAGTTCACTATGCTTAACAGTATCTTTTAATTTTATACTATAGAAACTTAGATCATTTTGAATACGTGTGCGTACTTCTTTAATTTCTTCAATTTTAGCTAATTCATCTTCGACCGGCTTAACAACGATTCGCTCCATATCCAGAGGGTTAGTCCCAGGAAAAACGATCAAAACGTTTCCTTCTCTTCCAGGCAGTCGTGGGTCTTCTTCTTTAGGTGTTGTAAACCAACTACCAACTCCGTTTAAAACTAAAATTCCAGCTACCGCGAGTAGAATTCTTTTCCAGGCGAATATACCTATTTTATTATTTGATTGAATCATAACATTGCTCCCGATTCTTTATTAACCTGGACCGTATCGCCGGATAAAAGATTGTCGGTTCCTTGCACCACTACGAGGGCATCTTTTAATTGTTCAGAGGACACAATAATGTTTCCATTGCTCGAAATTTGGAGTGGGACGATTTGAACAAGTTGAACTTTCAAATCAGATGACAAGATGAACACTTCTGATGATGAACCTCTTGGACTGTATATTGCTTGAAAAGGAATTTTAAAAAGATTGACTGGAAGAAAGGGAAGATCAACTTTTAATTTTTGTCCTTCTAATTGCTGTACCTGATTGGCAAGAATGAACTCAACATGATTTTTAGAAAGCGATGTAATTTGAGCGATGGCAACATTTTGATGAACTGTTGGTAAGGTGACTTTTACATAAGAACCCTTTCTGATGGCAGGTACTAATCCAGCAGGGAGTTCAACAGATAAATGAAACGATCTTCGAGTATTTGAATCATCTTTTTGATCTAACTTTTTTTCCAAAACATCTGCCATTAAAGACAGTTCAAAAATTTTAGAAACAGGTTCAGGCCTTGCAGTTGATACTAAACGAGCAGCTAATACTTCCCTGAAATTCCCGAGGGATAACAAAATAGCAAAAAGGTATTTGTAAAAAATCAATAACTTATGTTGGTTCATCCTTACCTCTTTTGGATTATGATCATAATCCAAAAAGATACGCTTTTAATTATAGATGTCAATCGTAATCTTATCTGATATGATTAAAGTATGAGAAAAAGTAAAAGTGAGGCGGCAGAAACCCGTCAGAAAATTATTCAAGTGGCCTCTGAACTCTTTAGAGTTAAGGGCATCGCTGCAACTGGAATTGCAGAAATTATGGAAACGGCCGGATTAACGAATGGCGGTTTTTATAAACATTTCGAATCAAAAGATCAGCTCGTTCAGGAAGCATTAAAAGCTGCGACTGAAGGACTAGGCCGCCGCCTTAAAGAAGGTGATTCAGAAGCAATTATCAAAGCCTATTTATCTCCTCAACATCAAAAAGGATTAGAGTGGGGATGTCCAATCGCGGGAATTGGAAGCGAGCTTGGTAGAACTGATAAAAATTCTAGATCAGTGGCCACAGAAGGAGTATGGCAGTTGGTATCGTCTTTAGAAAAACATATTGAGTCTTCTTCTGCTGAAAAGAGAAAAATCGCTGTCGCTTCAGTCTCTATGATGATCGGGGCCCTCACTCTTTCAAGAATTGTTGACGACAAAAAATTTGTCCAAGAGATTTTAAAATATGCTGAAGAAGTTGCTTTGGAATTAACTTCTGAAAAAAGGAAATAAGAGACTCATTTGCTCCGTTATTGATCGTTTCTATAATTTATAAAATTAAGAATTGT
>CAMLRB010000166.1 GCA_946482295.1 uncultured Bacteriovorax sp.
TCGATTTTTAGAATTTGCGAAAGTATCAATAGAAAGCTCACTAATTATAAATCGCCTAAATGGCATTGGTTATTTACCGCAAGAAGCGTCAGTTTTTCGCGATCTTTCAATTGAAGAAAATATTTTGGCCGTGTTGGAAAACCGCTCGATGCCAAAGCGTGAACGACTGGAGATTATGGAGTCACTGATTAAGGATTTTAAACTTAATCATGTCAGAACTTCAAAAGGATCTGCCCTTTCGGGTGGTGAAAGAAGAAGAGTGGAAATCGCAAGAGCGCTGGCACTCGAACCAAAATTTGTGTTGCTCGATGAGCCCTTTGCCGGAGTAGATCCGCTGGCCGTTGCAGACATACAGTCTTTAATTCAAGGATTAAAGACAAGAAACATCGGAGTGTTAATCACTGACCATAACGTGCGTGAGACATTAGGAATCGTCGATCGTGCATACATCATGAATAGTGGTGAGTTACTAGTCAGCGGTAAACCAGAAGAATTAATTAACGACGAGAGAGCAAGGAAGTTCTACTTAGGAGAAGAATTCAGGATGTAATTCGAAAAAATTTTATGGCCATCAAAATGTCTCAGGGCTTAAAACAGTCCCAGAACTTAGCGATGACACCGCAGCTGCAACAAGCGATCAAGCTGCTTACACTCACTCACTTAGAAATGACGAACGTCATTGCTGAAGAGATGGTGGAAAACCCGATGCTGGAAGAAGCTGGGGGAGAAACAGAAGTAGAAGCTGTTTCGGAAGATCGTGAAGCCACATCAGATGATTTTCAAGAACAACCACTACTAAAAGAAAAAGACGATTTTGACTGGGACTCATACGCTGATTCCTTCAACTCAAATTCATCTTCTCAACCAAACATGGCGTCTGGATCTGATTCAGATGAAATGCCTGGATACGAAAACATTGTCTCAAAATCAATGACTCTCGCTGAGCACTTAGAGTGGCAGCTCAAGATGGAAACACTTTCAGATGAAGAGTGGAAAATAGCTCATCTTATCATTGGTAACATTAACGATGATGGGTATTTGGAAGTAGGACTTGATGATCTCATTGCGGAATCAGGTGTAACAAGAGAACAAGCGCTGGATGTTTTAGAAGTTATCCAACGTCTCGATCCAGTTGGATGTGGAGCTACTAATTTGCAAGAATGTTTACTTGCTCAGGCCCGCATCGCTGAAGAACGTTCACCACTGTTAGAAAAAATTATTCGTGACCACCTGGAAGATCTTCAAGGTAAAAACTTTGAAAAGATCGCTAAAACTCTTGCCGTCACGGTTGAACAAGTAAAGAAAACATCTCTGCTTCTTCAAAACTTTCACCCTAAACCAGGGCGCCTCGTTGCTCCTCAAGAAACACATTATATTCTTCCAGATATTTTTGTTGTCGATGCTGGGGGAGAGTTTGTTGTTCAAGTAAATGACGAAGGCATTCCTCGTTTAAAAATCTCTAAATTGTATCAAGAAATGATTAAGCGCGGTGCTGGTCATAAAACGGATGAAGCCTCAGAATTCGTGAAAGATAAACTGAGAGCTGCTGAATGGTTAATTAAATCAATTCAAAACCGTCAGAAGACAATTGAGAAAGTTTCCAAAGCAATCGTTGCTAAACAGCAGGACTTCTTCAAAAAAGGTCCAAAATATTTAAAGCCAATGGTTTTAAAAGATGTCGCAAATGACATTGGAATGCACGAGTCAACTGTTTCACGTGTAACAACAAATAAGTACATGCACACACCGATCGGGACATTTGAATTAAAATATTTTTTCAACACTGGTATCGGTGGAAAAGACGGTGGTGTTGACATAGCTTCGGAAGTTCTAAAATTAAAAATTAAGGCCATTTTTGAAAGTGAGAACCCTGCGAAACCATTGTCCGATCAAAAAGTAGTAGAAATTTTAGCTCGAGAAAATCTGACTGTTGCCCGAAGAACAGTCACGAAATATCGCGAGATGCTTGGAGTACTTCCTTCATCAAAACGAAAAGAAAAAAACTAGTATAAACACTCTCGTTTAACCGATCCGCAAGGACCATAAGTAAGGGCGACTATGAAAATTACGACTTCGTTTCTGCATCTTGAACACACACCTGCGCTTGATGAGAAAATTAATAAAGAATCGGAAAGGTTGGCTAAATTTTTTCAAGATAAAGGATCGATGAAGTGGTCTTGTTATGTGAAAAACGGAGTGCATACGGCGGAAATTTATTATCACGCTCCTAACTGTGAATATCATGCCAAAGCTAGCTGTGAGAATCTCTATCACAGCATCGATATGGCCGTTGAAAAAATCGAAAAACAAGTCATGAAGAAAAAAGACAAATACAACAAAGTTCATCGTGATAGAACTGAAATGATCATCCTTGATCCGCTCGCTGCCTGGACGGATTATGAGGAAGATGATGAAGATGTAGCATAATTGCCCACCTGTTCCTGTTCTGAAGTTCAAGCGATGATTGCTGCAAATGAAAAAGTATTCAGTCATCGATCTGGAAACAACAGGATCTAACCGTCTAGGTCAGAAAATAATTGAGATCGCCATCATTAACTACGATGGCGATCAAATTGAAGAAGTCTTTTCCACTCTCATTCATCCTGAAAAATTCATCTCCCATCAAATTACTCTTCTCACTGATTCACTCGCGAGCATGAAAATGAAGAACAGAGTTATGCATGTAGTTTTCATGGAGTCCTATTATGATCTCCCCAGATCTCTACTGGAATTACATTTCATCTAAACAATGAAACCTCACTACAATATTTCCTGTCGTCGCGAATATTTTAAATACGGCCTGAAGTTAAATGCATTCTCGTTTGATGGCATTGCGGGGGAAGAATTGCGTGTGACCACCTAGAAATTAGGCAAGTTATCTTTAAATTAGGAAGAGATTCAACTTTATTTTCAGCAAGTCAATTTTTAATTCAGGCAGAGATTCATCGTCTTATTTTCCAATAAGCTGTTAAAAAAATGGAATTCAGATTTTTGAAAAACGCACCCCAGAGGTGCAAATGAAGAAATTGAGAAAAGGGACACAATTAACAATGTTCAACAGAAAAAATGCCGGGAGACCGGCCAAAAATGATAGGGGAATTCGTCACACAGCGAGACCGTTTTTAGAACGATCGACATCGCTGCATCTGACTGTGAAGATTAGAAGGGAGAAAGCTGATTTAAAAAATAAATCAATTCTTCTCTTGTTAAAACGTGCTATTCAACGAGGAAGAAGGAAAGGATTAAAAATTATTCATTATTCTTTGGAATATGATCATGTCCACATGTTAGTTGAAGCTGAGGACAACACTACGTTGGGTGTCGGAATGCAGGCGTTTGGAGTTTCACTTGCAAAGGGAATAAATAAAATAAAAAAAAAAGCAGGTGAAGTTTATAAACATCGCTACCATTTTAGGAAGATAACTTCTGCATTAGAGTTGAAACGAGTGATGAGTTACATCTTTAATAATGGAGTGAAGCACGGCACTGCTCAAAACGTTCTAAATCCCTTCAGTTCGATTAGGGCCGAGAGAAAATGGTACTTATTTTCTGATCGGCGGATTGAGGCAGACTTCGAACTCATTAGAATTTTAGATCAAGCGCAAGTTCATTATAAAGGTGTGGAATTCACCTAATAAAGTGAGCTGTTTTTTCGAAGATGTTCTGTGAAATACTGGTACTCTTTACCCAGAGGTGGCAGATCTTTTAGAGGTTCACCTCGATCGTTTTTCGGAACAATTTCAATCCAACCGCGAGTAATCTTTCGAACAGTATCGATGTTGTTAACGACATAGCGATTTGTTGCAATTTTAAGGAGTCGATCGACTTTTTTAAGCTCAATTCCATTGAGCTTAATGTCGTAGATACGATTGATAAACGGAATACCCCATTTACGAATTTTGAAATCCACAGTTGAGGAAATCGCAGGGGAAAATGAGGTTGAAATATGCGAGTAGAGTTCCATAAAATTGAGAATTCTTTCAAAATCTTTAGTTGAAAGATAAAATGAGACAATTTCAATTCCAGGTCGAAGCTGCTGATCAAAACCGATGGAAACTGCTTCAAAAAGTTCAGCGCGCGTGTATGGAACACCTTTATAAAGTGATGTGCGTACAAGGCCCATGGAAGTCATATAAACATCAATTGAATCAAAGAGTACATCGCTGTTTAGTTCTTTAATGATACTGTCAGTAACAAGTTTTCCCATTGGATTGGGAATGGCATGGGAGCGAATGTAGTCTTTTTTAGGTGTGAAGATTACATCTTCTGGTTTTTCTTTTTTGTGACCCATCAGAGCGAAGGCCTTTTTACGCCAAAGTTGAACTCGCTTTTCCCATTTTGCATGAGGTGAAATATCATTTGTCACTTTGACGACGTGAGACCGTTCTGGATTAAGAAGTTTTACTTTTTTTGAAGTCGTATCAAAGCTCATTTCGAGAAGACCTAAATGCTCCCCGTAAGAACCGGTTTGGTTAATAATCACATTGTTCACTTGAGCGAATTCTACTTTGTGGGTGTGACCTGCGATGAGAACATCCAATCCCTTTAATTTTTTGGCGAGATTAATGCTTTCTTTTCCTCCTCCATGCATGGAGAGGATGACTATGTCTGCCTTTTCTTTGCTTTTTAAGGCAGAGATTTGATTATTGAGAAGATCAGCGAGTTTATCCATTTCTTCATCAGAGTCTGAATCATCAAAACCGACGAAGCCAACATCTTCTCTAGTAGGTCTACTCACTAGGCAACCATCAGGTCCCAAAATACCCAGGAATGCGACCTTTAATGTTCCATTTTTCCCTTTGAATTCTTTAACGAGAAACGGGCGGATTAGCTTATCACTTCCGACGAATTGTTGAAGGCGCGAATTATTCTTTAGATGGAGATTGGTGGAGATTAAAGGAATCGAACCGTAATATTTCTGGGCCTTGTTGAGCATGATTTCGAGCCCCTTGTTGTGAGCGTCGAACTCATGATTTCCAAGAGTCACTACATCAAACTTATTTTCGAGGAAAAATTGAAGTTCTGGAAAATCTTTATCGGCAGATAAGGCGAGGCCAGAGAAAATGGTACCAGCAAAAAAATCTCCGGCATCTACACCCATGATGATCTCGCCTTGTTTGTCTTTTTCAGATCTTAATTTTGAAATGAGAGTGGATAATCGCGCAAAACCTCCACGTCTTTCATATCCACCAGGAGCAGGTACTGCAATACCATCAAGGTGAGAATGGAGATCGTTGGTGTGGTAGATGGTGAAGTTAATTTCGGCAGAGAATGCCAAATCAATATTGAGGAGGACAATAAGGGCAAGTAGGGAGTTTTTCATAGCCTTTAAGATAACCCAAAATCTGAAATTATGGCATTCAACTTGTAATTAAATTTGCAGAGTCACTCTTATCCTTGGATTTGAATGTGTTGAAGCTGATCCTTATAAAGGCGTATATTGACAGCTGTCTAAAATTTAGACAGTTCATGCCTGTTGCTCTGGCCAGTTTTTTGTTAGTTGGTTGTGGTGCCAAAAAGACGAACCAAAGCGTCGCTCAAGATTTCTATAAAAAAGAGATCTCATTTTTAGTGATTGAAAAGGAGTGCCAAAACTCTGTAACCCAATTATCTCCACTGACGACTAGGATAAATGAGTTTTATAGTTCAATGTTGAGAGAGAGACCTCTTGCATTTTTCAACTTGCCCATTCGAATTTATGATCATCAAGAACCACTTGTGATTTCTCCACAGGGGCTCGAAAAGGAATTTCTTCAGATAGAGGAGAGGGCGAAATCGCCGACAGAAATGCAAAGCATCCTGGCGGGCGATTTGTATCATCTTTATCAAAATGCGAACCGGTTTGAGAGTCTGAAATGTTCGTTACCTCAATTAAAGAAAAATAGAGGGGCAGATCTGAGACCTTATTTTTCGTTGAATGAATTCTGTTTGAAAAAATCGGGAACATCTTTGTGCGCTGACGAAGTTGAAGTTCAAAATGATACTGAGCAGAGATTCCTTTATGAAAAAACAATGTCGCTATGCCGTTCTTTTAAGAGCGATGTGAGTTGCCAGGCCGACTGGATTCTTTCAAAAAAGAATGACGAAACTCATAAAGTGGTCAAGCTTTATCAAGAACGATTTCAACTAGAGAGATATGAAACGCTCTTCAAATTGAGGACTAATCACCTGCGTTTTTCTTGTGTCAAAGAAGAGCGGACAATCATGACTATTAAAGTTTTCCAAGGTGATTGGGAACTTGAGACACTTAAAAATATGCTGAGCTATGTTTCGAAACAGTGGGGGAATGAATTCTTTAAACTTGAGTTTGAAGTCGTTCTAGTGAGATCTCTACCTGAGGAGATCGTGGTAGAAATTGTGCCTACAAAAAGTTTTAATTCATTTGTCGTAGATGACAATCCGAGAATCGTGCATCTCAGTGATAAACTGGATTTCGCAACAAAACAGAAAGTTTTGGCCCATGAATTCGGTCATGTTCTTGGTTTTCCTGATTGTTATATAGAGTTCTTTGACGAGAAGGAAAAAGAGTTGGTTTATTATGAGCAAGGCAAAGATGATACAAACATAATGTGCTCACTAAAGAATGGAGTGCATGCTTCAGACCAATACATTAACCAACTTCGAGAGAGATCTTGCATCTTCTCATCATTGTAGGTGATAATATCCATATGACTGACCACAACCATAATCACGAAGAAGAAGGTGGAACGGCCACCCTGATCAAAAACAAAGTTCAGCTTCCCAAAAAGTACAAAGTTCTTTTACACAATGATGATTACACAACGATGGAATTCGTTATTTTCATCCTTCAAAGTGTATTTCACAAACAATTGGCAGAAGCTGAGAGAATAATGTTGGAAGTTCATCAAAAAGGCACAGGTCTCTGTGGTGTTTACACATATGAGATTGCTGAAAGCAAGGCCCGAAAAGTTGAACGTCTCGCACGAGAACATTCTCATCCTCTTTTATGCTCCTTTGAACCGGAATAAATAAATGTCTAATATTGCCAGAAATTTAAGACTCGAAATAATTATCAACTCTGCCGTTATTAAGGCGAATTTGTTGAAGCATGAGTATCTATCGCTCGAAATAATTTTTGAATCCATGCTCGCCGACCTAGAAGTCAGGGATGTTTTAGAGTCATGTGGTGCGAATTTGAAGCAAATGGAGGCAGATCTCGAACTTTTTATTAAAGATGAGAGTAATTTCAGCGTGCTTTCTGCGGAAGATATAGATGAGTTGTCTAAAAGGCAGTTTGCTGATGCTGATTTGAGAAATTTGGCAAAAGAAAGTGGCATTAGTTATCAACCAGAAATCTCAATGACCCTTCAAAGGGTCATTCAAAGAGCTGCCATCCATGTTCAATCTTCGGGTAAGAAAGATATTGTGGGTATAAATTTACTTGTCGCTATCTTTAATGAACCGGAAAGTTATGTTTGCTATCTTTTAGAGGCTCAAGGTGTTCAAAAATTTGACGTGGTTAAACTCATTGCTCATGGAATTGATCGTTCAGTAAATTTAGAGTCCTCTACTAATGATAATATTCGCGATGAGTTTGGAGATGGGGCAGGAAAAACTTCTGCTCTTGAAGAATATTGTATGAATCTGAATCGACAGGTCGAACTTGGAAAGATCGATCCGATGATCGGCAGAGATGAAGAAATCGAGCGTGTCGCTCAAATTTTAAGTCGAAGAAGAAAAAATAATCCATTACTAGTTGGTGAAGCAGGTGTTGGTAAAACGGCAATAGCTGAAGGACTTGCCTACAGAATAGTTAAAGGAGATGTTCCGGAACTGCTCAAATCTTCAATTATATTTAGTCTCGATTTAGCTAGCTTGTTGGCCGGTACAAAGTACCGAGGTGATTTTGAGCAGAGATTGAAAAATGTTCTGAAAGAGTTAAAAGAGTTTTATTCCACAGATGGTCAAGAAGCAGTTCTTTTTATCGATGATATTCATACTTTGATG
>CAMLRB010000167.1 GCA_946482295.1 uncultured Bacteriovorax sp.
TAAAAACATGCTCAAATTCAGATCATTCACTTATGTCGGTTTTGATCATGACCTGATTGACTTCGACATGCTCTCTGAAGAAGAGAAGACGTGGCTTGAAGAGTACGAAAAAGAATGTGCTAAAAAAGGAAGAAGCTTTAAGTATAAATCTTAATTCGTTTCTTTCTCATTACTTCAAAAGCAAGAACGAGAAACAATCCTAATGAAAGGCCCCCAAGCATATTGCCGGGGCCTTTTGTTTTTGAAACATCAGTGATTGTTCCACACCCACCGCCTGGATGCTTTTTAGGATAGAGATAGCTAATGCCATCGATATCATCACGTCCAAGCGCCACCCGCGATTCCACCGTTGCATAATACATAAGAGAATCTGGAACCGGTGAGTGTCCTAGTCCAAATGCATGTCCAATTTCATGAGCAACAATCGCCACTTTTTCAGCACGAGACTTGCTGGCAAATTGAGTTGTCGTTCGATCATTAATCATGATGAGTGCGCCAACAATTGTTTTGCCTGAAATATTATTGGGAATTGTTATTCCTAATATGGAAGGAGAGGGAAAGTTTGTCGAATTGGAGTTGCAAGTAATGAGGACACCTTCAGAAACTGCAAGTGTGGGATTAGGATCACAGTTTGTAGAAGGAACACAGATGTTATCCGTTTCAAAGGCCGGGGCCACTGACTTAATTGAACCTTTTCTTAGTTTCAAGCGCGAGGTAGGAGCTTGATTCCAAAACTGATCAACGGCATCGCCCACAATCGAGAGAAGCTCATTTTCATCGATTCCAATGTTTGAACAAAAACCCGCTGCCACATTGACTGGAACTTCATCTTGGGCAAACACGAGTTTGATCGAATTGTTGAAAGTAAAAGCGTGAGTTGGGGCAACAAATAAAAATGTTGTTAGAACAAAAGCTATAAACTTCATAGAATTTCTCCAAAGTGGTAAGTCGCATGCACGCCTACGCTGAGAGCACGATCTTCGCTTGAGGCCACATTGAAAATGTACGTGCGAATTTCACCAGACCATGAAGTCGTGAAATCTTTTTCTAATCCTAAATTGAGAATGAAATTTCTAGTATAAACGGCTTCTTCTGGAAGAGGGAAGCTATCTATCGTTGTGCCATTATTAAGTTCGGCCTCTCCGCCTGGGCCCCATATGCGAGTAAAAAAGAGTCCTAAACCGCCGACGACATTAACGTAGGGATTTTTGTACTTTGTATTAATGAGTGCAGCAATTGTCATACGTTTGATGTTTTCATCCGTTCCTTTTTGCGGCAGCGAAAACGCAAGTTGAGGGGAGACATAAAATCCATCGGCGACGGCCACATCCACACTGGAAGCTATATAAGGTGTGAAGGAACAAACATTTTTGTCACCTTGTTCGTTAGTTTGAAACTCACCGACGTATTCACAAAGGTTTCCCAATGAGAATGTCAGGTCTGTCGCAGCGAACGACGTAAAAGATGCACAGAGGAGCATAACGGTCAGGTATATTTTTTTATTCATAATCGTTTAGTATTCTTTCAAATCCTGCGCTAAAATGTCTATGTCTAATTCCATTACTCTTGAACAATTCAGCTGAGGAAATCACCATGTTTGATACTTTAGAGATTCCAAAAAATTTAATTCCAACTGATCCACGCTTTGGCTCTGGCCCTTCTCTAGTGCCTGTAGAGTTTCTCAATGCACTCGCAAAAACAGGAACGGAGTTTATGGGAACTTCTCATAGAAAGCCAGCCGTTCGTAATGTCGTTAAAGAAATTCAAGATGGACTCATGAAATATTTCAATCTTCCAAGCGATTATCTGGTCGTTATGGGAAATGGGGGAGCGACACTTCTTTTTGATATGATCGCCCTAGGCCTTGTTGAAAAGAAAGTGACTCACTACACTTGTGGAGAGTTCTCAGAAAAATGGTTTAAATCATCGAAGCTTGTCCCGTGGATTGAAGCTGAACAAGTGGCCGTTCCTTTCGGAAAAGGCATTAATGGAAAGGCCGTACCTGGCTCAGATCTTATCGCCGTTACACTTAATGAAACATCAACAGGTGTTCAAATTTCAGCTCTTCCACAAGTTGATGCCAATACGATTCTTGCAGTCGATGCAACTTCTGGTGGCGGACAGTGCCCATGCGATATCTCGAAAGTAGATGTCTTCTTCTTTGCTCCACAAAAGGTTTTTGCGAGTGACGGTGGACTCTGGATTGCGATCATGTCTCCAAAGGCCCGCGCTCGTGCAGCGAAAATTGCTGGAGATAAATCTCGTTATGTCCCAGACATTATGAGCTGGACTCACGCTATCACAAATTCAGAAGCTAACCAAACATACAATACACCTGCGCTTGCGACTCTTTTCATGATGAACGAACAAATTAAAGAGATGAATAAGCTTGGCTACGCTGAAGTTCAAAAACTCGCCCAGAAAAAAGCTGACCTTCTTTATGGATGGGCAGAATCTAGGCCATACCTTTCTTGCTTCATCGAAGAAAAAGAGTTCAGATCAATTGCAGTAGCAACGATTGATGTTGATAGCAAAGTAAACTGTGATGACGTTATTAAATTTTTGGAAAAGAAAAAATACGTTTACGGAATTGATGGATACAGAAAACTAGGTCGAAACCAGTTTAGAATTTCTATGTTCCATAATATCAGCTACGACAATCTTGAAAAATTGACGAAGCTTCTCTCGCATATGATTGAAGCAAAACTGTAAATGTTTTCTACTGACCCACGTATTCTTGCGTGGGTCATAGAAGCTCCGCCACTTCTTTTGCCACAGCAAACGAACATTCGAACGCAGGATTCGCCCAATTGTCTTGATTGGCGAAAAAAATCACATCATCAATTGATTGGTTCATCATTTCGAGTTTGCCGGAGGCCACGAGATTTGTATGGGCGACTGGAATTGAATGCCCCCAGCGAGTCATGCGCATACCAAGGAATTTTGATTGATCAAGACCTGTGGTTTTAGCAAATTCATTGAGCTCTTCTGTAATTGTTTTTTTATGTTTGTCGTGGGCCATGGGATTAAAGAGAAACTGACGTGCTCCTTCATACGGAAAGGCCTTATAAATTGTCACGACACCCATTTGCGTTTCATCGTCAGCGGCCCATGTTCCAAAACACACATCAGAGAAGGCGCGCTTTGCGGGCTTCATTGCTGATGGCGTTTCAGGCATTGATCCTTCTAGGCAGTACACATCAAATCCAGGAGATTTGATCGGAGAGGAATAGAGGGCATTCGCCACAATGTAGCCACGAAAATTGAGCCAATCCATCGCTTTCTTTTGCGCTTCTGGAAGTTGTGGGCAAATGTGTTTTGCTACATATTTTGGAGAAGCAACGATACATTTTTTCGTTTCAATCGTGATGACTTTTCCTTGAGCGTCTTCATAAGTCACCCAAACGAGACCGTTTGATTTTTTCTCTACCCTCAGAACGAAAGCTCCAGCACGGAGAGAATTTTTTTCGGTTTGATTTTGAATCAATTCGTAAAGACGTTGTGTGATCGCTGCATTTCCACCAGGGAGAGCGTAGACACCATCCACTTCACTTGCGATAAAGTTTAAAGCTTGAGCTGCAGACAATTCATCGATTGATCCATTGAAAGATGACCAACAATACAATTGGAAATATTCGAGGATGTGAGGATGAACTTTTCCGAATTTATTTTTTAGCCATTGATCAAATGAGATTGAATCGAGTTTATCAAATTCAGCTTTTGTTAATTGAGAATCTGGTGTCCAGGGAATGTCGGGATAAGCGTCGTTGTAAATGCGACGAAGTTCCGAATCCACTGCAATGAATTGATCTGCGTTTGTTGGATCAGTGGCCCCTTTCCAAAAATCTTTAATTAATTGGTCACGGAAGTTGTATTCCGTATCTTCACTTGCTTCGAGTTTGAGTTCATCCCAGATCTTCGTTTCTTTTAAAAAGTTTTCGATATCAGAATCTGGATCAGGAATGGTGATGTAGGCAGCTCCGATTGAATAGGCCGCATCTTTCATCATCTCGCCTTTAGAATTTCCACCAAAGTGAGGATCTTGTTCAAGAATCAGAGGATTTTTTTCACGCGTGTAGTATCCAGCAATGAGGCCGGACATCCCACCACCAACTATCACGACATCGCGTTTTTCAGAAGGAGCAGGGATGCCGCCTTTTTTAGCAATGTGTCCGTCGAGGTTCCACAAAATATCATGAGGGCGATCGATATTATCGCCGTTAAAATTTAGACTGCTTGTCGCAAGGACTGACACCTGTTGAATCGGAGAGCTATTCGTAATGAACGGAGTCGTTGCAAATTTTTTAAGAACGGCCTTTGAGTTTTTCGGTAAACTTAAAGCAAGGGCCGCGAAACTTGAAAGTTTTAAAAAGTTTCTACGTTCGTTTGTTGAATTATTCGTCTGCTGATCCATCATCATCTTTCCCGTCGTCTTTTTTGTAGTGAGCGAAGAATTCTTTTTTGAAGTCTAAGAAGCGATCCTGAAGGATAGCTTCACGAGCTTGTTCTGCAAGGCCTTTGTAGTAAGCGATATTGTGAGTTGTCGCCAGTACTTGACCAAGAATTTCATTCGAGTCGAAGAGGTGTTTGATATAGGCTCGAGAAAAGTTTTTACAAGTATAACAGCTACAGCTGTGATCAATAGGGTAAAAGTCACGACGGTAGTTGCGGTGACGAATACGAATTTTTCCTCGTGTTGTGAAGAGTGTTCCACCACGGGCAAATTTAGTCGGGATAATACAATCTGACATATCAATGCCGTTTTCCCAAAGCATGACGAGATCTTCTGGATTACCGATTCCCATTGCATATCTTGGTTTGTTTACTGGCATAAGGGGAGCCGTGAAGCTCACGATTTTTTCCATCCACTCTGCACCTTCACCTACGGATACACCACCGATGGCGTAACCAGGCAGATCGCGCTTAACAAGTTCGTCCACACATTCTTTACGAAGATCATTGTATGTAGAACCTTGAATGATTCCGAAGAGTGCTTGTTTAGGATTGTTCCAAGTTTCAATACAGCGATCGAGCCAACGGTGCGTACGATCCATTGAGTTTTTTGTGTACTCACGAGTCGCCGGATAAGGAATACATTCATCGAAGGCCATCATGATGTCAGAACCTAAGTTCTGTTGAATTGTGATTGATGTTTCTGGAGAAAGAAGAATCTTTGCTCCTTTTTGATCTTTGAATTCTGCGCCTTCTTCTTTAATTGATTTCTTCTGAAGTGAGAAAACTTGAAAACCACCCGAGTCTGTGAGGATAGGGCGAGGCCAGTTCATAAATTTGTGAAGACCACCTGCTTTTTTAATCAGGTCTGAGCCTGGAGTTAAGTGAAGGTGATATGTGTTCGAGAGGATAATTTTTGTATCCATGTCTTCGAGCACTTGAGGTTGAAGCGCTTTAATCGCTCCGTGAGTTCCTACTGGCATGAAGACCGGTGTTTGAATTTGTCCGTGCGGAGTTGTAATCACACCAGCGCGTGCCTTGGAGTTTTTATCAACATGCTGAAGTTCAAATTTAAAGTGTTCTTTAACGGCGTCTTGAATTCTTGGTTTTTGACTGTCTGACATTTTTTGATCCCGAAGTTTTTCTATCGTTCTGTTTTGTATTTTCGTTCGGGTCAGGATTTAGAATTTTTTTAATTTCAGCAATCTGTTTCGCGAGCATTTCATCGCGATGACCCTTTTCCAGGGCGGTTAAAACATTCGTCAGAATGTCCTTTTTATCTTGGGTAAAAAGCACTCCAGCTGAACTATTAATCACCTTGTTTGTGGCGAGATTTTTAGCCTCATTCAGGTAATAAGTCCATAGACCTGTAAGATTTCCACGCTTTTGGTCGTCGATAAATCTCAAAATATTCTGCTGTTCGGGGATTTCGACCATTGTCGTCCCTTCATCCCAATAAAATTGAGTGAGAATCTGATGGTGGAAGACAGTATCCAAAAGAGAATCAAATGGGGTTGGGCCATAAATTTTAAGGGCGACTATATGTCCAGGAGTAATAAGCAGAATGATCTCATGTTGAGAGTTGGAGATTTTGATGAAAGGAAGGCTTTCACCCATATTATCAATCATAAGATCATCATTGTTTTCTAATAGAGAAAGGATTTCTTTTTTGATTTGATAAAGACCGCTTAAAAAAGGTCCTTGATCAGCAATGATATTTAGACTCTCAAGTGGTGAGATTGTTAGAGCATTAATGAGCAACTCTTTCATTGTAAGCTCTTTTCGCTGAAATTTTTGAGCGAGTGGGTTGGCGTAGGCCGTCCACTGTTTCAATGAGGAATGAGTCCATGATTTTGCGACTTCAATAATTAATGACTGCTTCGTTTTTACATTTGAGAGTTGAAAGCCAGGACGTTTTTGATCGAGAAGAACGGGAAGGAAATAAGTTCTCGAATCAACATCAGCACGAAGTTGCATACTCCAATCAAGTGAATGCCCGGCTATCGGAAATGTTTGCAATGTTTTCTGAAGAGGAAGACTTTCGTGGGCGCGAGTGACAACTGTTTTGAAAGGGGCCGGAAGAAAAAAAGGAGAGAGGAGACACCAAAAAATCACAAAGAGAAATCCTACTTTTCTCATGAATGAAAAAAGAATGTGATCTCGCTTTTTCTTTCTTATTCCAAGCAAACGATCGGACGGAGCGAATAGTAATCTTAAAACGATTGTGAGAATAAAAAGAGAAAGAGGATGTGTGAGCTCTGGAATACCTCTGATAAGGAGTAGGGCCGTCGCCAGCGCATAAGAAAGAAAAAAATCAGTGATGAAACTAATGACTTTCAAATGAAAAATGAAAGTTTCTGGTTCTTGGGTTTTATGAATTTTTTTCTTCTTTTTATTTTCGGTCTGTTTTTTTCCAATTTTCGGTTGAGTAGTCTCTGGTATCTTAAACTCTTTGAGCTCCATTTCTGTTTCAGGAGCGAGTTCATCTAATGATGGAAAGTTGGTGAGTTTAGGTCTTTCTTGAACGACAGGTCTGTCTCCAATGAAAGATTGAATGGTAATGGTCACGCGGCCAACTTCGAGTCGATCATTTTGATCGACGACATAAAAGCGATCGGGTTCCATGAGTTGTCCGTTCAAAAAAGTAGGACTTTCTTTGGCCAGAATTTTTACACTTAGTATGGGGCCTTTTTTTTCAAAATAGAAGTGACGAACTTTCACTTTCTTTTCAATGATGACGATGTCAGAACGAGGATCAAGACCTGCGAACAAATGATCGATAACCTCCACCCTCCGAGAGAGTTGGTCGGGAATTGTAACGATAATTTCGTAGCGAGCTTCTTGTGTTGATGACATCGACTTATTATGAATAAAGTTTTCCGTCTTTACAATTTTTTAGCAACAACTAGCATGGATGAGTACCATCTTTTTGAAAAGGAATAAGAAATGAAAAACTGGAAGACTCTCTCCCTCGGTGCTCTTTTGATTGCTAGTCAAGCACAGGCCTATGATGTTGTTAACCGTTTCAAGATCATTGATGACAAACTAAAGACGGAACAAATGCTTCGTCCTTATGGTCACGATTTCTTACTGGACATTAGTGCTGGTATGAACAAAAACCTCATGGATGTTATTGACGATGTTGATGCTGCTACAAAATTTCAAGGAACAAGCTCCGAAAAATTGGCAGAAGCTTCTCGAGTTCTCGCAAAGTACGATAAAACTGAACAAACAGTTAAAGTGAATATTGCACTCGGTACTCCACTTCCTTCATTTACTGCTTGGGAAGTTAATTTTAAGCCAAATTTCAGAGTTTTCGTTGATGTTGGAGCGAACATTGGGATTCGGTCTGATCGTTTAACTGTAGCTGACGTTCTCGATTTCTTTCCTGAAGATGTTCCGGCCGATTTAAGAGCATTCGTTTTAAGCCTATCTGTAGGTGATGACGTTATTG
>CAMLRB010000168.1 GCA_946482295.1 uncultured Bacteriovorax sp.
AAAGATTGCGTCCAATTTTGATGACGAGTTTTGCCACTATCGCAGGCGCTATTCCTGCTGCTGTTGCCCTAGGGCCAGGAGCGGAAAGTTTGAAACCGATGTCATGGGCCGTTATTGGAGGAGTTATGGTATCGACCGTCCTGACATTGTTTGTTGTTCCGGCAATCTATTCGCTCTTGTCACCTAACATAAGACATGATGAAGTGATTGAATGAAGAATCCTGTCATCACACTACAAGAAAACGCTTCTGAGTTTTTTGATAAAACTCAAAAGAAGCACGCCGCTCAGATGGAATGTAAGGCCGGTTGCTCAAAGTGTTGTATGACAGACATAAGTGTATTTGAAATTGAATCAGATCGCATTCAAGAATGGTTCGAAAGTCAGACTGAAGAAACACAAAATATTCTAAAAACAAAATGGCAGACACCAGTAGAAGCTGGTGCCTGCACTTTTCTCTATGAAGGTCAGTGTTCTATCTATGAAGCACGTCCTCTCATTTGCCGCACACAAGGCCTTCCTCTTTTTGTCGCTTCAGAAAATGTTCTCGATTATTGTCCGCTTAATTTTAAAGACGGGGATCCGGAAAAGAATGATTGGTTGAATCTGGAGAGGATGAACACCCTTCTTTCATTTGCAGCAAAGACAACAAAGAGAGAAGGGCGCGTACGATTAAAAAAACTTAAAGATAAATTACTTAATAGCTCGTTCAATAAAACGGAGTAGTGCCGGGCGATTTTGCTCCCAGTAATATTCAACTCGCGAATAATCGGGCCATTTATTGTTTGAGAGTTCAACAGTCAGTTGTAAATCACCACGATAGTGAATACTCCAGTCTTGCATTCCACCATTCACTTCATACCAAGCGTGGCCATTAGTGATTCCGTTTTCAAACGTTGTGGAGTTGGCTATATACGGTGCAAGTCCAGCATACTCAAGACTTAATTCTTTGACTTTGTATTCTTCTTTGAAAACATCAGCAGTAGTATCCCAAGGATAGTTCACCACTTCAGCTCCACCATGAAAATTAGCAGAGAGGACGAAGTTATGTTCCTTTTGCCATTTCATCACGGCCTGAGTCTCCAACTGACGTCCATCCATTTTATCGATGTTATCTGTCGTCGAAAAATCAGGGAAGTCGCGATTGAGATCGACATATTTACTATTTCCACGTGTACCATTGGCAGCACCATCTGGATTCATAGAAGGTAGAATATAAATTTGTACTTCATTCAGAAGATGAGTAATTTGCGGATCACTTCCATCTTTCGTCAGTAATTCTTTAATCAGTCGAACCATAAGTTCACGCCCGACAATTTCATCACCGTGCATGTTGCCGATGAATTTGAATTTTGGTTTATCAGAATTTACTGAAACATTACGAGCAATTTTCATCACCCATAATTCTCTTCCTTTTGCCGTTTTTCCAATCGATTTTAATTCAGCTACTTTTGGAAAACGGGCAGCCACTGCTTTTAAATCTTTTTCAATTTCTTCGGGAGTTGGATAGGGAGAGCGAGCTTTGTCTGTGGAAATTGTTTGGTGATTAAATTGAATTTTATTCTGTGAAAGAAACTTAGCTAATCCTTTTGGTCCATAGACCTCAACACTTTCACGACTCAAGTGATCCAGGGTGAGCTCAGGTCGCGATTTCAAAAGTTCAATGATTTTTTCGGATGGGCGATGAATAACAAGAGATTCTTCGACAATTTTAGCTTGGGCCGTAGCGAGGGAAAGAAGTGACAGTAGAATATATTTAGTGAACATCAGTCTCATCCTTGAGAGAGATTATTGGTTAATTTCAAGGATAGCCCCAGACCGAATTTGTGCCTATACGAAATGCATGAGTGTTTGAAAATGAGAGAAAGAAAAAAGATCAAGTATTTCATTCCTTGACCCTCAAAGGTCCTCGCGGTAAATTTGAAAAGCTCTTCAAAATCACAGAAAATTCCTCTGAGTCTTATGGAGTTACTATTAAGATGAACGCGCGCCTTTTTTCATTGTTGTTTGTTTTCATCGCCTCTCTTTTTTTCTCCATCACAATGTTTCCTAATCCTGAAGCACAAATCCCAACGATGCTTATCAAGGATACGCTCAAACCGAAGCCTATTGTTGATTCCGGTACAAATGTTGGTTCAACCCCTTCATCAGAAGTTGATAAACTGAAAAGTCCACGCGACACCATGGCCACATTTTTAAATGCCATGGAAGAGGTGAAGGCACGTTCATCAAATTCTGGTTATGCTTATAATGAAGCTATTAAGACGTTGGATCTTTCACAAGTAAAAGAAACTCTGCGTGGCCCATTCGGAAGATTGGCAGCAGAGAGATTAATCAACACGCTTGATCGAATTGCCGTAATCAAATTAGCGAGAATTCCCAATTATTCAGACGGCCCGAAGTGGGTTTTAAGAAAACAAACTTTAATGGAAGGGGACCGTGCTTACGATGTGGAAATTGCCATTGAAAAAAATGCAGATGGTGCCTGGAGATTTTCAACTCAAACAGTTCAAAGCATTGATCTTCTATACGCAACAGTCGCCAAACAAAACGTCCTAAAGGGAACTACTGAGCTTACGAATTGGAGAACGAATTTAAAAGCGGCCATGCCAAAATGGATGGGCAACGAAATTTTTATTTTCAAAAATGGTCAGTGGATCGGTTTTATTGCCATCTTTATCCTTTCTCTTTTTGTTTTGAGTCTCATCAGAATTTTGCTTGCTTTCTATGCCAAAAAACAAGTTCGCTTAGAGTTTCTTCCAACAACGGGTGATGATTTTTATCGCCGTACACTTCCATTTGGTCTTTTGGCCTTCTCGCTCACATGGATGTGGTTATTTCGTTTTCTGGAACTTGATATATCGACCTTCGCCTTTCTCTGGCGAGCATTCTATATCTTGATTGCCATCACATCTGTGTGGTCAACCTTAAACGTTGTTGATTACATCGCTCTTCATTTCGAAAAGCGTGCTCAAGAAAGCAATAATAAATTTGATGATGTTCTTGTTCCGATGCTCAAAAAATCAACTAAGGTTGTCGTCGTTGGTTTGGGACTCATTCTCATTGCTCACAGTTTGACCTTTGATGTCGCCAGCATTCTGGCCGGTCTAGGGATCGGGGGGGTGGCCATCGCCCTTGCAGCAAAAGATACAATTTCTAATCTCTTTGGTTCAGTTACAGTCATTATGGATCGCCCTTTTCTTATTGGTGATTACGTCATTCTCGATAAGGGGGGATTAGAAGGAACTGTTGAAGAAGTTGGTTTTAGAAGTACACGCCTGCGCACACCTCATCAATCAATTGTGAGTTTACCCAATAACGTTCTCGCAAACATGGCAATTGATAACTACGGTATGCGAGGCTCACGTCGTTTTAAAACGATGTTGTGTATAGAGTACGGAACACCACTTGATAAGTTAGAAGAATTTTGTGAACGTTTAAGATACGTCTGCAAAATTCACCAATTTGTAGATCCATCGACTGCGCAAGTATACGTTCACGAGATGACAGACAAGTCAGTAAATATTCTTTTCAACGTCTTCTTTAATACAAAAGATGGAAATATCGAACTGACAGAACGTCATAAGATGATTATTGAGATTTTAAAAATTGCAGAAGAGTTAGGTGTAAAATTCGCGACTCCTCCACAACTCATGGTCACTACAAAAGAGATCTCTGTCCCTTAAAACTTGTTCCACTGTCAGGTAGAAAAGCGTTGTAGCGAAGAGTGATTGGTTTATTCTCTCCTAAATCTTTTGGATCCGTCGTTTTTCTGAATGTCTCTTCATTCACCGGAAAGGCCGTAATCAATTCTTCTTTTTTAGATTTGAGATTGATTGTCGAATAGATAAGGAGATAATCATTTTTTTCTTGTGGTGCTTTCGCAAGAAGTTTCACAAAACTCGTCACAAGTTTATAACCAGGAATGGTTTCTTCCAAGCGAGAAACTTTGAGCTCGTTAAAATTGAAGTGACGAATTTCCTTCGAAACATTTTTGAGTTCTTCCACGGATGTATTTTTGAAAGCAATTTTACCTGCAAAAAAAGTCACATTGGAAAAAAGTGATCCATCACTTGTCCAGGGAACGAGAGATTCATTCTGAAGATTAAATCCTATGTTTAATGTAGGAGCAATCCAACGCTCACGTTTGTATCCATATGGCGTTTCGATAATGCTGAAGAGATAACCATAAGTGTGAATGATTCCTGCATGCACATGTAAATTATCATTTCTAATACCGAAGGCCTCTTGAAGCTTTGTCATGATTTGATGATCGACAATAGTTTTCTTTGCGTTTGAATCGAAGTTTAAGCTTTGACCCCAAAGGCCTAATAAACTTTTATCGGCCAAATCATTTTCGATATGGGGAATGGAAGTCAGTATGTCTTTTTGACCTTTTAAAATATCTAGCGTGAGAGCGTTCCAATACTGGTTATAGGCCATCGACAGCTCATTACTAATGATCCGTGAAGGTTTCGAGGAACATGCGCTTAAAAAGGAGAGGAATAATGCCAAGAGTGTGAGAAGTGTCTTTTTCATAGGCATAGATTCTCATAATCCTCAGAAAATGGGCACTTAAAAGTCTTATCTTGAGACAATTGTCCCTGATAACACCATGAAAAGTGATTGGTTAAAAGGGAAATTTCAGAAATAGCTTAATCACTTCTATAATGGCTCCATCGCAACTTTCCAAATAAACCATCCGGAAATTGCGACAGGAGTACAGTCTATGCATATGACAAAAAACTTCATTGAGGGTAACAACCAGACTTCTTTCTGGAGTACGTGCCTGATGCTGGTAACAGCGTTTGCTATTGCTGATGCTTTTACTGGAGGTCTACTCAGAGAGTCTGTCTTGATTGGTACCGCTGAATATGCAGTGGCCTTTGCTCTGGTGATTGCGACTGTTGGAGTTTACGCCTCAGATGGCCCACCAGGATTGAGATTTATTCGCTCATGCTCCCGCCACAAATTATGAAGTCGCTTAATTTAAATTGATTTAAAAGGCCCCGTGGATCCGGGGCTTTTTTATTTTAGTCGATAATGACAGATTCTTTCGAACGCTTTTCAATAAATTTATCAATATGCTTACGAAATTCAACACGGTCCTTTGGTTCTATTGAGCCGATAACACCTTTCCAATAGGTCGGATCAGTAACATGCTTCTTCACAATTTTATCGAGTCTTTTAATGATCGCTAAACCTTCTGGGGTTTTGGAACAAGCTGTGTATTGAGTGACATAATGTTCAGCATCCTCAAGTGGAATAATCATTAAACGCACTTTGCTTGTTGTATCTGCTTTTTCCATCTCTTGAACGACAAATGGATACTCCAAAGTGTAATCAACTCTACCGTTTTTAATTTGCGGAGTAACGGTTTGAATGAATGTATTGTAAACCTGGCGTTTATAATTTCCCTTATGAGACGCTAGGATGCGATCTATAGTTTCTCCGTATGAGCGTCCCTCTGCTAACGAACCTTTTAACTCCTCAACTTGAATGATTTTCTTCAACGTTATATGTCCGCCTAATTTTTTAATGAGCGCTTTGCCTTTATCTTCAGTCATGATGAGCTGTGGGGCCGGTTGATTGTATTGGGAAGTGAGATAGGCAAAGGCGCGTCTGCGAGTAAATTCCGAACTACCGGGATAACAAATAAGGCGTTTACTCTGCATGTCTGCTTCGATACGCGTGATTGTTGCGGCCATGATGAGCTGTTCGTAATCTTTTAATCCTTCATAATAGAGTTTAAATAGCGGATGCTTTTCATTCACAATATTAGACTTTGGAGGGGGAAGTGTCTTACTTGAAGTCGCAAAGGCCCAAGTCATGACAGGCTTTTTACCTTCCGTTTCTGCATAAGAGTTTGAGAATGAATTTGAGAATAATAAAAGGCTTATTAAAAGCGCTTTCATTATTTTCTCAACTCAATCAGCCCTTGGCTTGCAAGTGTAGCTGAAGTCATTTTATAGAGAAGTCTCATTCCTACATTGGCATCCCATTCATCTGTCTTTTTCGGATGAGGGGCGACCTCAACAAGATCAAAACCTACAATTGTTTTTTTCGCGCGAACGAGTTCGTTGATGATGTAGATGACTTCGGGATAATCCAATCCTCCTGGAACTGGTGTTCCAGTGTTTGGACAAAAACGTGGATCAAGTCCATCAATGTCGAATGAAATGTAAACTTTCTCTGGAAGTTTCGAGACAATTTCTTTCGCGATTTTTTGGAAGCTCTCACCAGAGAGTTTACGTTCATGCAAATGTTGATCGAAATAGATATCGATTTTTTTGTTATCACGAGTGTAATTAAATTCTTGTTCACAGAAATCACGTATACCGACTTGAACAAGTTTTTTAACGTTGGGAATTTTTTCCATAACGTTGTACATAATTGAAGCGTGAGAATTCACAAATCCCATATAACCAATACGTGTATCCGAATGAGCATCAAAATGCAGAACTCCCATACCTGGAAATTTTTCGGCATAAGCTTTGATGGCCCCAAAAGGAGTTGCGTGATCTCCCCCAACTACTACAGAAATTTTATCTTGGTCGAGAAGTTTTTTTGTGTCTTTATAAACTTCAGCATTCAACTGCTCGCAAATTTCATTCACTTTTTTGAGTGAAGCTTGGAGAGTTTTACTTTTTGCTAAAGTTGCATCGTCTGCATCGATAATTTTTTTAGCTAGAGCACGTCCAGCTGTGTTGAGTTTTTTAATGGCCGAACTTTCTTTCTTCATAAAGAGTCCTGCCTGGTAAGCATCAACATAATCAAGATCAAAAAAATCGATTTGTTCTGAAGCTCTCAAAATCGCTTCAGGTCCTGTACTCGTTCCCGCTTGATATGATGTAGTGACGTCCCATGGAATAGGAAGGAATACAACTTTTGCTTCTGCTTCTTTAAATGGAAGTCCATAGATTCCATCAGCCGAACTTGCTTTGGCATTCGGATCAATAATTGTTTTTACAGGCTTAGCAGTCTTATTTAATGCTTTTTTTGTCATAACTTCTCTCATTGAATGTTGAATGCTTTGACGCTATCACACACGAAATTTTTAGGCGAGCTTGTTTTTCTTAATAAATCGAAAGTGCTACAATCCGCACCAATGAAAAAAATATTCTTCTTCCTTTTGACTCTCTCAACTGTCGCTAGTGCCAAAACTCTTGATGACTATTTACGTCAGCGATTGATGTTTTTCCAAGTCGACCCATTGGAATTAATCGCGAAGGAATCTAATACCGCAAAACTAGAGCTGGGAAAAAAACTTTTTATTGAGACCAACCTTTCTGGTAACAGGAATGTTAGTTGTAAGACTTGTCACAATCCTATGAAGGGAACGAGTGATGCACTTCCACTTTCACAAACAGAAGATGGGAAAGGAGTCCTGCGAAGAAATTCACAAGCGCTTTTTAACCTTGGGCAACCGGGACATTTATTTATGTTTTGGGATGGCCGAGTTCACTACAATCCAGTGGATCACATTTTTACAACGCCCGAGCCTGCTTTAAATGGAAAAAATCCACTGGCCTCACATATCACCAACGTCATGACGAGTTCTCCTTCTGCACAGGCCATTTTTCCGCTTCTTTCACACGAAGAAATGCGAGGGAAAAAAGGTGACAACGAAATTGCAGATGCCAAAACAAATCTTGAAGCCTGGGATCTTCTTGTAAAACGTTTAACGACTGAAGAAGCGAGCGATAAAGACCGCTACATTAGATTGTTTAACCAGGCCTATCCTGAGATCAGTAACAACGCTAAAAACGTCAACATCGGTCACGTTGGTGAAGCTCTTGGCACATTCATGAAACAGCAGTTTCAATCCAACACAAGTCCTTTTCATCGGTATGTAGCGGGTGACGATACTGCGCTTTCAGAAAAAGA
>CAMLRB010000169.1 GCA_946482295.1 uncultured Bacteriovorax sp.
GGGGCCAGTGCAAGCAGTGAAAATAAATATCCGCTAAGTGATCATTACGATGGAAAAGTTTTCACCAACCAAATCAAAGAGATTGAACCGAAAGGTTTTAAAGATTTGATGAAATGGTGGTTTGGTACATCTAAAGATAGATGGCCCGATGATGTTCAACCTCCGATCATACCGATCAAACCTATCGAGCGAAATACTGAAGCATCGATGATTGCGACTTTCATCAATCATGCGACTTATCTTGTTCAAATGGACGGCCTAAACATTCTTACAGACCCTGTTTATAGTAAACGCGTTTCACCACTATCCTTCGTAGGACCAAAACGTGTACATGGGCCTGGGGTTCGATTTGAAGATCTACCGAAGATCGATGTCGTTTTCATTTCACATAATCACTATGATCACATGGATAGTGAGACCATTGAAAAACTTTCAGAAAGAGATAATCCACTTTTTATAGTTGCTTTAAAAAATAAAGAAACCATAAAAAAATTCAAGGCCCAAAACATTGTAGAACTGGATTGGTGGCAGGAGCATGTTCTTGGTGAAATCAAATTTATCATGACACCAGTTCAGCATTGGTCTTCCAGAACTCCATTTGATAAACGCAAAGCGCTTTGGGGTGGTCTTCTCGTAAAGGGCCCAAAGAAATCATTTTTCTTTGGAGGTGATACTGGATATGGTCCACACTTCTTAGAGACTTTTAAAAAGTATGGTCCAGTAGATCTGGCCTTGTTACCAATTGGCGGATATGAACCGCGATGGTTTATGAAAGATGTCCACATGAATCCGGAAGATGCCATACTCGCGCATCTTGACTTAAAGGCCAAGCATTCACTCGGAATGCATTATGGAACTTTTCAATTAACGAATGAATCTATCGAAGCACCACTGCAAGATTTGGAGCTAGCAAAACTCAAACACCAAATCGAAAATTTTACAGTTCTTAAAGCGGCCGAACAAAAGACATTTGATTAATCATCATTGACAATAAAAAAAAGGGCCGGCCTTACTGGCCAGCCCTCTTATGAAGTCTTGGAAATCTTAAAATTAACCGATCAATTTTAGTGCTGCTTGACCTTGAGAGTTCGCTTGAGAAAGTACTGAAGTACCAGCTGAAGTCAAGATGTTCATCTTAGTGTTCTTAGCTGATTCTGCAGCGAAATCTGTATCACGGATACGAGAGTTAGCAGCAGATAAGTTTTCACTTGATGATTGCAAGTTGTTAATTGTCGAAGTTAGACGGTTTTGAACCGCACCAAGTTCCGCTCTTTGTCCCGATACGTTTTGAATTGCTGTATCGATTTTTGAAAGTGAAGCTTGTGAAGATTCTTTTGTCTGAACTGATAGTTCAGCAATTTGTAATCCATCTAGTGATGCATTTGATCTTTGAGCATCATACTTAATTCTGTCTTGGAAATCATCGTTGTTGATACCAATTTGGAAATCGTATTTGTCACCTTGACCATTCAATAGTTTTTTACCGTTGAACTCAGTCACTTGCGAAATACGCTCAAGCTCTTGCTTAAGGTTTTGGTATTCAAGGTCAGTGAACTTTCTTTCAGACTCACCTACTGTATCTGAAGCTGATTGAACTGCTAGTTCTCTTAATCTGATTAGGATGTTAGAAGCTTCATTCAAACCACCTTCTGCAGTTTGAATCATTGAGATACCATCATTAGCGTTTCTTTCCGCTTGATTGACACCTCTAATTTGTGCTCTTAACTTTTCTGAGATCGCTAACCCTGCAGCATCGTCTGCAGCTTTAACGATTCGTGAACCAGATGACAACTTACCTAAAGTTGACGCCTGTTCTGCGTTGTTAGCACCAAGTGTGCGTTGAGCAGCAAGTGATGTAACGTTTGTGTTGATACGTAAACCCATGAGATCCTCCCTGTAGTTTCGGTCGTCCCTCCTTGGTCTTGAACTCTCTAAAGCGAGTAGGTCAACGAGCATACTGCTCAACTGAATTTGGTTTCAAGCTTCGTCACCATGACTCGGCCTTTGATTGATGAACTTGTCGTACATTCTCGGCAGAGCTTTACATTTTTTTTCATAAACTATGATTTTTTCACTAGAGCTCAACAGTCAGGTATTCTGATATCAATATAGGCAAAATTAAGGAAAAAACCTTCATCTTCTATGTAAAAGCAGACGAAAAGCTCTCTGTCATATGGAAAACAAAAAACAACTCATCATCGTCCCCCCAATGTCAGAAGCTTTAAAAAAGCTTCATGAAGTATTGGAAGGAATCGCAGCTGATGAAAACATTGAAATTTCGCTGATTGATGATTTGAAAGAATTAGGTCAATTCATTGGTTCTTCTGGACAATGTCTCATCCTCTGCGCGAACGCGAAAAAATGTGCAACTTTTCTTCAGGACAATCGCTTTGTTATTTCACGTTCCCATAGTAAAACGATGCTCTTTACACCAAAAGAAATTCCGGCAAAAACGCTTATTAAATTTACAAAAGTAGGCTTAACAGAGTCAATCCTAGAAAATTCACCTCCTAAAACTTTGCTTTATAAAATTAAACTTCAGCTGAGATCTATTCGTACGACATCAGCTGAAAAAGATAAAGAAGTTGTAAAGAGTATTTCAGACTCTACTGCTGAATCAAAATCAACTTCACAGGAAGAAGAAAAAATTCGAGAGAAAACTTCAACAGAGACTAATCCTGAACAAGAAGTTGAACATAAGAAAAAATTTGAAGTTAATAACGATAACATCATCGATTACGGTGGAAGTCTTAAGGGAAAAATAAAACCACAAGAAGAGGCCATCGAGACCCATTGGAAATCAAAGAGAAAAACTGAAGAAACGACACTTAACTTGGAATCCGGTGAAGATAGTTCTAAAGTAAAAACAGAAGATCTCAATGATCTAGATCTCTATTACCGCGGTAAAAAGAAAAAGGATTCTGAACTTCTTCCAACAGATGAAGAGGAATTCCAACGATTAAAAAGACTTGAGCAAGAGTTTCAGGAAGCAGAAGCCGCGAAAAGAAAGTCAACGTATCAGGAAGAAATTGAAAACGATTTTATTCGTCAAAAAAAGTTAAACGATGAAAATGAATATGACAATGATCTACTAGGGATTAAAAATCAAATAGAGACAACACTTGATTTAGAAAAAGCGGAAAAAGAAAAGCTTGGGCCAATTGATGAATATGACCCAAATGAGACAAATCGCCCAAAAGCGGCTTCTTCTGAACTAAATTTAGAAGCCGCTGACAACAAAAGCAAAAATAAAGAAGTTGAAGATCTAGGTGGACACTATAAGGGAAAAACCTCAAACATTGCTTTTGAGTTGGAAGAAGACCAAAAAGAAGAAAAAGAATCAGCTGCTGAAGAATATGATAATTCTGACCTAGATTTAGAAGAGAAGAAAACAACTGAATTAGAATTAACTAAAGAAAAAAAGAAAAAAGAAGAAGAAATCGCAGAAGAACAAAAGCACAAAAAACATGATGGTGATGTTGATCACTTGAACGAAGACAGCATGGATGGTGAAGGATCAACAGATCATATCGAAACATTCATGGGTGGTGTGACTAAGTCGACTAAGAAGGAAATGAATGTTGACTCAGATGACGTAGACATAGAAACCAGGCCCACTAGTGAATACGATGCTACGGAGAATGAAGATAAATCGAAAGATTCAACGAATCTTGATATTGCAGATGCGAAGAAGAAAAAGAAAGAGATAAACGAAACAGATGATTATGAAAAAAATCTTTCATTGAAAAAATCGAATAACACTGAGTTGGAATTCGACAAAGACAAAGATAAAGATTCTAATGAAGACTTTGATAGTAATTCTCATGCAAATCACCGCCAGGAGAAAATGATCCTTCTCGACGAAGATTCAAATCTCAATCAAAAGGCCGGTGAGAAATATGAGAATGACAATGAGATGAATGTCAAAAAGATCTCACAGTCCAAACTGGACATTGAAAAAGGTGAAAAAGAACGCGAGCATGCAAAAGTAGATAAGATCGACACATTCTACCGTAGTGGGGATTCAAAAAAAGTTGAGCATAGTTGGGACAATCTCACAGATAAAAGAAAAGACATAGAATTGAGCCTTCTTAAAGGGAGTAAGGCAGATATAAATTTAGAAGGTAAAGGTAAAGCTAAAGACGCTGGCGAAATCACTATCGACTATAGAAAATTGAAACAAGAATTCGACCTTATTAGTCGTGGCGAATCTGTGGGCGAGTCAAGTGCTATTTCCCGCAATGGAATTTCTTCGGGTGATCCTGAGGACGTAGGTTCATTTAAAGTCATTGAAGCGAATCCACGAGGACTTGATATCTCAATAGCATTACTTAACAATATCTTTCAAAAAAATGTGAAACCGAAGACAATCTATGCGCAGCTTGCAGAAGAACTTCTGAATAAGTATTCTGGAGTTACCGTTTTTTGGGAATATAAAGCTTCGGATAAAAAACATACAGAAGTTTTTAATGCTTACAATGAGATTCCGGCACCTGCTCTTTCAGTAGAATTAAAAGAATGGTGGCCAGAGTATAAGAAGGATACAAATCTCTTTAATCACTTCCAAACACGATCGATGTACACTTGGCGCTGTTCAGAGATCGTCGAAAAAGGTTCTATTTGGGAAGATGTTGAACTCCCTAGTTGGGCAAAAAATGAACTCGGTGATAAGCGCGTAGAACTCGCCTTCCCTTATTTTGATGGTGTCGATCGAATGGGTTTGGCCCTAGTTGTTTTCCACGAAGGTATTCGCCCTGAAGACGAACACGCCATTCTTACCACATTGGAAATGGCCCGCCATCTCCTCCTTGATACTATTCAACGAACTAAAGCAGAAGATACATACGGTAATGATAGAAACAAAGATGCATTAACTGAAGAACAACCAAATAAAGTATTAGGATTTTTTGGTGGTCTCTTTGGCAAAAAGAAGGTGGGATAATGTTACTCACTGAATATGATTTTTTTATTATTGATAAAACACATCTTAAAGGTAAAAAGACTTTTCCATTCCAACTCTACATTTTCAACCCTGTTCACAAAAAACATAGTCTCGTTCTAAATGGCAATCGCCCACTCACCCGTGAACTTGAAGAGTTCATTGATTATCTCATTGATCGTGGTGGCAAACTGGCCATTTTAAAGAAGCAACGAAAAACGTTTTTAGTGGCCCAAGAAACACAACCTTCTGAAGTGCCATCTCTACAAGAACGCGAGCTTCATCCTCTTGAAAAAGAGAGAATTATGAATATCAAACTTAAAGAGATGTTCCTGGAAAAGAATCCAGGATTTTCTCTTCAAAGTGCTTTTGAAAAGGCCTGCGAGACAAACGATTTTAACACTATTATTACACACGCTAAAGTTGACATAATTACTTTTAGTGTAACTCACTCCCCAACAGTTTCTTTGGCCCTGGTATTTGCAAAAACATATATGGAAGGAGATACGCATATCAATCGAATTGTGGCCGTTTCCTATCTCATAGCAAAAACACTTAATATAAATGATGAAGCGGCCTTAGCAGATATCGTATGTGGTGCTTTTCTTGCTCACCTTGGATTGACTCAGATTCCACTGACTCTTTCACGAACACCTTATCTTTCACTCAATGAAAAGGAAAAGGCCCTCTTTCAAAAACACACCCTACTGGGGCTTCACCTTATTAAGAAAAGCCATGTTGAACTCTCCGAACGGTGTAAAAAAATTATTCTTGACCATCATGAACGAGTTAACGGTGGTGGATACCCCACTTTGAAATCCGGTGATTCAATAGAAATGTTGTCTCAAGTTGTCGGGGCAGTCTCACATTTGTTTGAGTACTCTTCAGGCAAAATTAATGGTGCGAATACCCCATTAAAGTCTATAATCTTTAGTATGAGGAATAAATCGTACGTGCCTGGACTGGAATTTGATTTCGGTGATCGCATTTATGAAGCAATTATCACTTTAATAAATACAGAAAATGACGAAAAAAGCAAAGCAGCTTGAAATGAGAAGGAGATTAAAATGGCGATGAAGGCCGACATGAAAATTCTCGTGGTTGATGACATGTCAACAATGAGAAAGATTATTAAGAACATGCTCTCGCAGGTTGGTTTTACTAACATTGCTGAAGCGGATGATGGAGCCACTGCATGGCCAATGATTGAAAGTGCTATTAAGGAAGGTGCTCCTTATGAGTTTATTGTTTCAGATTGGAACATGCCACTTATGTCAGGATTAGATCTCTTAAAAAAAGTACGTTCGACACAGGGACTGGAAAAGCTTCCATTCCTTATGATTACAGCTGAAGCTGAACAAGGAAACGTTGTTATTGCTGTGAAAGCAGGTGTAAGTAACTTTATTGTTAAACCTTTTTCGGCCCAAGTACTCAAAGAAAAAATAGAGAAGATTTTTAAGTAATAAATTATGTCGATTCTAAACGATCCTTCAATGAAGGAAATTATCATTGATTTTTGTAACGAAGCAGATGATTTATTTGCTCAGTTAGAATCATCTTTGGAAATTTTAGAAGCTAATCCCCTGGCGACAAAGGAGCTCGAAAAGTTTGGTCAGATCATTGATCGAATTATGGGAGCTGCTAAATCAATTGGAGCCACGGAGATTGCAACGTTTTGTGAGTTGGGAAAAGTTATAGGATATAAATCATCTCAAATCACTGACGTTCACCTAATTGAAGTTGTAGTGGCCATCTTGTTTGATTCGCTTCACATGCTAAGAAAAATGACATTGGCCTTAAGGGCCGGTGATGATAAATGCATGAACAAATTGAATACGAAAGCTTTTGCTACCCGGCTTAATTGGTTATCAGAAAAGTTCAAGGCGATTGAACGAGCTTCTTGTCAGATCGAGGGTAACCTCGATCAGCAGTCTATTGACGATTTAATGCAAAGTTTAGGTTTATAATTGGAGTAAAAATGGCCGGGGATAATACTTTTATCGAATTTTCAAAACCATTTGTAGAAGCTGCAAAAAATGTTTTCAGTACAATGGTTTTTTGTAATATTGAACCTCAAAAACCTTCGATTAAGACAGATACTTTTTCAAAAGGTGATGTAACGGCGGTGTTAGGCCTTAGTGGTGAACTTGAAAAAAATGGCAAGTCGAATCCCTATCGTGCTATGCTTGTCATTTCGTTTCCTTATGATACGTATTTTAAAGTAGCTTCTGCCATGTTAGGAGAGCAATATACATCTTATCATCCGGACATTCGCGATTTGGGTGGCGAGATCGTCAACATGATCATGGGTAATGCAAAGAGGGATTTAAAGTCTCTGGGCTATACTTCAAATATGGCCATTCCGTCAATGATCGAGGGGAAGGATCACAGTATTCGTTATCCGGCCAACACGACAGTAATACTTATTCCATTTGAGACAAACCATGGAAAAATGTATATGGAATTATGTTACTCGCTGACTGAAAGCTAATACCTAAACTCTTTAAACGGTAGATCGCTTTTTCCACGCCATTCATTTAGTGATATTTCCAGGTGGTCGAATTGATCGACTTCCTGGGAATTGAATTCATTTTTTTCCAATACGTCCACTTTTGCAAAAGTTAGACGAGCACCATAGAAGTTCTTTCCGAAATCCAAATTGTACATCTTTGTCCATGTTCCCGTATTGATAAAAACTGAACCATCGTCATATTCACGAAAAATTGGATCATGGGTATGACCAACAATGAGTGCTTTT
>CAMLRB010000170.1 GCA_946482295.1 uncultured Bacteriovorax sp.
TTTGCAACTTGAGCGACATCTTTTCCTAAAACATGTTTAAAGAAATCCGAACTGAACTTAATCTCGTAGGGAGAAATAACCGGCCCAAAATATTTTTTAGAATTTTCCTGAATTTTTTTGAAAAGGGTTTCGCCTTTTCCTTTACCGTACTTTTCATCTAAATTCTGAATCGCGAATTTGTGAAGCGTGTCTTCAGAATTTGAAAATCCAGCATGTTCGGTAGCATCATAGACGGCTCCCAATTCATCAGGGAATGTAATGAGAGGAAGAAGAAATTCAACTTCTCCAGCTATTCCAGAAGTATTGTAAGTGAGTGCTCTTGGGTCTAGAAAGAAAACCGTTTTACGTTTGTGTCCGAAATTGTGAGCGATGGCATATCGTGGAGAAAATGACATGAATGGACTTCCGACAGGATCACTTGCGTGCACAGAAAACATAGTGCTGATTCTCGCTGCGCGCGTGTAAGTGCTGTCTCCCATGGGCGATGCGATTGTTTTTTCATACATGGCCGTTAACGATCGAAGGCGACGATTATAGGAGCCTTGATTTTTAGTAAGGATCGTCGACATGAGAAAAATCTTATGTTCTTTAAGAGCTTTGTCTTTTGAAAGTTCAACTCCGTCAACTATACTTGAATTGATCAAGTCATCTTGAATACCACGATAGATCATGATTCTTTTATCCATTGGAAGTGGATTCACCATGATGTCTAATTGAGTTTCCCAATACTTTTTCTCAAACGGAGGCATTTGCTCCCATGGCAGGTAAGTGCGAAGAAGTTCAGCTACACCTTTTCTATCGTTTTTTGCAACAAGCGTTTTTAATTGTTTGTCTTCAGTGGCCTTGTCGAGTTTATCAATAATCGCTTTTCGTTGTTCGATTTTAGCTTTGCGAGTTTTTGCTTCAGCTTTTTCGGCCTTTTCAAATTCTTTTACCTTCTCTTCCCAAAAGGCCAAGCGTTCACTAAGTTCTGGACTTGCAGATGCTCCAAAGTAAGCATTAGAAATTGTATTTTTGACATTGTCTCTTCTTAATTTTGCTAAAACACTCAATGAAGTAATGTCACCTTCTTTGGCGTTATAAAGAAGTTCCGCAAGGGAATATCTTGAATTTAAACTGTGGCGAGAAGTATAAGATAAAAACGTGTTGAATTCAGATACTGAAGACTGACTTACTTCTCTACCAGCATGGGTTACAATCATTTTATATTCACCCAATCCAACTTCTAAATCCATTTTTAAGGATATGTTCTCTGGTAATTCTTTATCCTTTTTGAATTCAATTTTATAAATATCATTACTTTGAATGGTGCTGGCATTTATGTTCAGGCCCGCTTCTGTGTCCATATTTTCGAATGTGAGAAGTTCTTCATAAGTAAGAGGTGGTTTTGCATTCGCAATATTTCTTTCTACTCCCAAAGGACTAGTACAACTAGAAAGTAATGATGCCGAAAGTAAAAATATTAGAAGTAACTTTTTCATAAAAGATCCTTATTGAATTAACCCACTGTTTTGATCGGATGAAATTGATGAAAAGTTTAATGTGACGAAAATTTAGACAGTTTAAAATAAAAAGGCCCGCATAAGCGGGCCCATTGTCTAATTTTTAGAGAGCAAGATTTGTGAGTTCTTGCATCAGCTCTTGAGTACGGCTGACGAAAGCTTCGCGGTCTTCATGTTTTAATCCTTCGCTTGAAATGTGCGCAAGATCTTCAACATGGTGACAGATTTTCTTCACTAGAGCTTCATTCGTTCCTTTTTCATGCAGTTTGAGCGCGTTTTGAATGATGGGGCTTCCAGGGTTGATAACTAGAGTTTTCTTCACAGGGAACATCGCTTCGTTCCCCATGTTTTTTGCCATCTGGTGCATGCGTTTCATTTGCTCATCAACTTTGAAGTAAGCAGGGGACTTCGAATTTTTGATTTTAACGATCTCAATGTCTTTTAAGCCACCGTGGTTAAGAGAATCCAAATCTTCCTCTTCTTCAGTTTTTCCTTCTGTTTTTCCAATCAGAACATTGGTGAATAGATCTTTTACTTTTACATCTGAATCTGTAGTTGCTTCTTGATCAAGCAAAGTTGCGATTTCTGAATCAACAGAGACGAATTTGTAAGCATGTTCACCAAGTTTTGTGAACTCTACATGTTGAGTGAAGTGCGGGTCAATATAGGATTCTGTTTCAATCGCGTGAAGGCCAGATGCGAGAAGTTCTTTCCTTAGAGCGTAGTCTGATTTTCCTTTTTCAAAGTAGAGGACTTTGCCTTCCATTTTAGTTTTAAAATTTTCAGGAATCGAATCGCGGTATTCGTTTAGTGTAACGAATTTTCCATCTGAGTTTCTGAAGATAACGTAGTCTCTCATCATCTCATCAAATTTCGTATCAGAGATCGCTCCGTATTTAATAAAGAGTGAAATGTCATCCCAGATCTGTTCATAACGAGCACGATCGTTGTTATAAAGTTTCTTCAAACTCTCAGCTACTTTTTTGATGACGTAGTTTGAGATCTTTTTAACGTTTGGATCACCTTGAAGGCTTGAGCGTGAAACGTTTAATGGAATATCACTTGAATCAATTGATCCTTTGAGCAGTGATAAGAATTCAGGAACGATGTCCTTAACGTTGTTCGAAACAAAAACTTGTTTATTATAAAGTCTGATGTTCGATTCATTGAACGGTTTGTTTGGATTTAATTTAGGGAAGAAGAGAACACCGTCAAGTGTGAAGGGGTGATCAACTCTTAAATGAATCCAGAAAAGCGGCTCTCCGTCCATCGGGAATTGCTTGCGATAAAACTCTTTGTAGTCTTCGTCTTTTAATTCTGACGGATCTTTTTTCCAGATGGGTTGAGTGTCATTCACAACTCCCGGATGCGCCGACTCTTCCTTAGCTTCAGCATCGCGAACAGTGATCTCATACGGCATGAAATCACAGAACTTTTTCAGAGTAGATGAGACTTTCCAGGCGCTCAGAAATTCTTCTGATTCTGGATTGATATGCAGGGTGATTTTTGTTCCTACTTCTGATTTAGTGCTGTCTTCAAAAACGTAATCTGTTTCGCCTTCGCAAATCCATTTTGTTGGTTTTGCTCCATCGTTCATTGAAAGAGATTCAACTTCAACTTTCGTTGAAACCATGAAGGCCGAATAAAAACCGAGACCAAATTTACCAATGATGTCTGTATTTGGTGTATTGCCCTGGTCTTTCATTTTTTTAACGAATTCTTCCGCCCCAGAGAAGGCGAGTTGAGCAATGTATTTTTCAACTTCCGCTTCTGTCATTCCAAGGCCGTTATCTTCAAGAACAATTGTTTTATTAGGTTTATCAACAGTGACTGTGATTTTTCCCGTCGGAATTTCTTGGTTCATCGTGCGAGCAAGAGTGGCCCTTTTTGTAATGGCATCAGTTGCGTTAGCAACGAGTTCGCGCAAGAAAATGTCGTGTTCCGAATAAAGCCATTTTTTAATGATCGGAAAAATATCTCCGGTGTTTACACTAATTGTTCCTTTGCGTGATGTCATGATTGCATTCTCCTATGTGAAAACTTAAACTAGTATGAAAAACATTAGTCGCTAACAACATGGTGTTAAACAGAGTAGAGTCAAGGTTATGTCGCAAAAAAAAGATGAAATTGAGCAAGCGCCACAGGATGTTATTATCATTACGACGGGCGGAACGATTGAAAAGACTTATGATGAATTTGACGGATCGCTAGAAAACCGGGGAACTTCGATCAAAAATCGAATACTTTCGAAACTCAGATTACCTTATACGAATATTCTTGTTCACCCTTTGCTTTCAAAAGACTCTCTCTACATGGACGATACTGATCGCGAACTTATTTGTCAGACAGTTAAAGATGAACTTAAAAAAAATGCTCCAATTGTTATTTTGCATGGGACGGATACGATGGCCCTTTCGGCGAAATATTGTTTTGATCGCATTGCTTCGATTAATGTGCCAGTCGTTTTTACGGGGGCAATGATTCCTATGGGTTTCGACGATACCGATGCCACTCAAAATGTGACCGAAGCACTACTTGCCGCAAAACTTCTCTCCCCAGGATTTTATATTTCTTTTCATAATCAAATTTTTAAAGTGCCGCACGTTCAAAAAAATAAAGCGAAGAGAACTTTTGAGTCGATACCATGAAATCAAGTGAAGTTTTAATTCGTAGCTGGAAACAATCAGCGAGTGATTATCAAATTCATAAAAATCTTTATCGCAGGCCCTTTTTATGTTTGGTGGGCCTCGAAATTTTAACTGCTTTTCCCTGGGAATTTGTCACGTCTGAGACTAATAGTGGCCTGGAAATAGCGACGAATGTTTTGATCGCGTTACTGAGTATTGTTGTATCTGTCGACATCATAAACATTTTTAGAAGCATTCATTTCAACCTCCCGAAAGAAAAATTGCTGTACACGTTTCCTACTTTTTTCGTCTACACGCTTTATTACACTCTACTTTTTGGATTAGGGATTCTTCTCCTCGTGATACCGGGAATCTTCGCTTTCATATTTCTTGGACTGGCCCCACTCGCGTCCATCATGTCTCCAAATGAACCAGCGTTCAAAAAAAGTATTGCTCTTGTAAAAAAGAAAATAGGTGTCGTTGTTTTGTTGGGACTCATTTCGTTAGCACTTGAACTTCTTCCAATTATTGCTGATTTCATTCCTCTTCTCGATGTTCGTCTTCTCATTCAAGTAGGTCTTGCTGTTCCTATTGCGTACATCACACTGATAGCGACACAAACAATGGTAAGAATTTATTTATTCCTCGAAGGTCACAAGTAAATTTGTCGGGCAATGCCCATTTCTGGACTCACTTTTTCCATTGAGCTTCCTTAGGAAATAGGCGTTTATGAGCGCCTAAGCCCCCGAAAGAGCTCTCAAATTCCCTCATAGTCTTAACTAATTCTCGAGACCTAAGCTTTTAAAATTAAAATATTAGTAAGGAATACCGAGAAGGGTGCAGTGATGACTGTGAAAAAGACTCCACATTTTTATGGCCCCTTGATGCTAATTTTAGCATTGTTCGTTTCGTCGTGTATCGAGAATCAAGGTCTGCGTGCAAAGGCCGTAAAGACGGCAACGAATTTGACGGGATCGGGTTCAACTGGAAACAATGCTGTTCCTGATACAACAACAACTGATACTTCAACAGTCATGACTCAGAAAGTGGAGCTCACACACTTAGTTGATCCATTCGACGGAACATACAAAAAGAAAGTGACTATTCCTAAAAACTTCAAAGGGAATCTCTACATTGCTGGATTAAACGTCGCTGCTCTTCAAAATAAAATTATTCGCGTTCGTTTTAATTTTGGTCTTGATCGCCAATCAGTTCCGTTTACAGCAACTGTAGCGCGTGCTCCTGGGATCATTCCTAAAACAGACATTCAAGTTCTCGTTGTCGATATGAACAGTAAACCACTTTCAAAAATGAGTTTGGGTTACAATCTTTTCGATTACAACGATTACGATACAGATCCATCAAAGGAACCAGTAACGAATCCTCGTGACGGCGGTCTCTACTGCCGTGGTCTTCAGCTCGAAGACGATCCAACATTTCCCGCAACATCAAGCTCATGTACAGCGGCCACAGATAAATGTCTTTATACGTATGCTAAAATTACGGATACGACTCTTTATAACAACACAACTGGACTTGCCAACATTCCGACTCGACCACGGCTTTGGACAGAAGTAGGAACTGATCGCAATCCAACTATAACAGCGGCCAGTACAACAATGTGTCTTCCCGATAATGAAGACGTTGCAGGATTTAATGATCTTTTTGGAATGGGACTTACTGGTCTCAACTACAATGATCTCATTCTCGGCGCTCGTTACCGCGGACCCTATCGTGCGATCAATACCGCTGGTTGGAAAATTAAAGGGGATGCTCTTTTCAATACAACTTACGGTCTCTTTAAAGTACGCAATGCCGGTGATGCGTACACTGGATTTCAATCATTCTTATTTCCTCGTTCAGGAAAAATTTCACTCGGGCAAGGTGTAAATTATTTTGGATCAACAGATCGCTTTGGCGTTCGTGGAACACTCACAAGTGATTCAACGGGAACAACAAAATACGTCGATGGATGTAACCACCGAGTTATGAATTACAACGCTGTGACGAGTGAAAACATTGGTTCATGTAACGTAAACTCTTCAATCGAAGTGTATTACGAAAAAGATGGTAAAGAGATCAACATCACAACTGATAAAACAATCAAACTTCAAGTTATTCGACCAAGTCAGACTGACTTCGAAGGAAAAGAAGTTTTAAGTTCAGCATTCAAAAGCTGTGAAAACTCTTCGGCGTGTGGATCAAGCGAATGTTGTTTCAATAATCGTTGTTGGTCAAAAGATCTTGTCAGCCAGTGCGTGGATCAGCTTCCAGTCATTGGTAACCAGGAAGTAGGAACTGCTTGTACATCGGATTTAGAGTGTTCGAGCTTATGCTGTAACTCTTCAACGGGAACGTGCGCACCTCATAATCCAAACGGTGCAGCTCCAGCATACTGTGGAAAAACATCAGGGCAGAGATGTGTGGCCAAAGAATTTTGTCAGCCACAAGTCATTCCAGTTTGTAAAAAAGTTAAAATTCTTCCTGTTCCAACGGACGGAAGACCGCCTTGTACAGTTCGTTGTACACCAACTGAAACATATGGTGACTGTAAGGCCGGATATTGCACACCACCAATTGCACCGACACCACCAGTTCTCGATCCAACTGATCCAAATACATGTAATGGAATGGTTGACCCTTAATCCATAATCTTTCACAATAGTCGTGGAAATTAAAATGCGATAAGGAAATCAGCGTTATGTTCAATAAAGATTGTTATCTTGACCACGTGGCCATTGCCGTAAAAAATCTCGATCATGCTCAAAAGATTTGGGAAGACTTAGGACTTAAATTCAACGAGGATCGTGAAGACGTTCCGTCTCAAAATGTCACAACAGCATTTGCTCATATTGATGAGCACGCTCACATCGAATTATTATGCCCGATCAATGAGCAAGGGCCTATTCAAAAATTCATCGAAACAAAAGGTGAAGGCATTCATCATATGAGTTTTAAAGTACCTAATGTTCAGAAAAAATGTGATGAGCTCAAAAGCATGGGCTACAAACTCATTTATGAGAAACCAGTACCAGGGGCCAATAATTGCCTTGTGAATTTTATTCATCCTAAATCAATGGGCGGCGTTTTAGTTGAAATCTCGGAGACAATGTAATGCAGTCACAAGTGTATCTTCCTCGATTGACTCTCGTGAATAAAATCCTGATCATCATCTCGTCTGCGATTTTCATCATTGGTTTTGCTCTTAGTATGACCTCAGGAACGGGACTTTATCATTTAATGGGTCTCTCGGCCGACAATGTGATGAGTGGTTATGTTCACACGATTTTTACTTATCCCTTTCTTTCTCGCTCAATTATGGAAGTCATCCTCAATTGCCTTATGCTTTGGATGATGGGCTCTGAATTTGAAGAAAATTGGGGACGCAAACGTTACATCAGTTTTCTTCTCACAACGGCCATTGGTGGTGCGGTTCTTTATCTTTTGATCAATTTTATTTTCTTTAAGGGACACCCGGTTTACGAATTTCCACTTACGGGGATGGGGGGAATCGTTGGTGCGCTCTGTATGGCCTACGCCGTTATTTACCCTGACCGTATTTTTTCT
>CAMLRB010000171.1 GCA_946482295.1 uncultured Bacteriovorax sp.
TGAAGCCAAGCTTGAACCGATCCTCACAGATCGTTGGTGAAGTTGGCAAAAAAAGAATCCAACGCTCCTGTTGAACTCAAGCAGTGACTCTCGTCATCAGAACTCAAGAAAAGTTTAACAAGAAAAGGCTAATTATAAAAGTTTTTTCCCGTCTAGCGGCCGATTTAAACTGCGATTAGGATGAATATATGAAACATCTGTTCCAAATATTTCTTTTAGTTATCACTCTTCAAGCGGTCACAGAGAGCGATATTCAGGCGGAAATCAAAACACCGAATTATGATTTTACATTAAGTTCTTTGGAACTTTTTTTCCCGGGCAAAACCCTCGAGATCGCCCTAAAATCCCAGCCCAAGTCTGATTTATTCGAAGATCGCGGTGACGAAAAAGTCTATCGTTTTAAACTTCTCCGAGCGGGTTACGTACTTGATGTTTATACTCAGGTAAAAAAAGATTTGATCGTCGACATGTACGTTAGACTTCCTCAACATTTCATCCATGATCAAATGCTGGCTGACTTGCAAAAGCGCTACAAAAAGCAGGATCACTTCATTCGAAAAGATTTGAGTGCTTTGTATGTTTGGAAAAACCGTGACGGATTAAACTTAATTTACCATGGCAGTTGTTCCATCACTTGCTTTCCCATGTTTTTCGAAGTTGTTAAAGCTTCTCCAGACATCGTGCCTTTTTATCAGCGATTCAATGAAGCGCTTCCACTCTGGGAAATTAAGTGATTTTTTTTGCTGAAGTAGAAGTAGAGTCCGAGTCCGCCCAACATCATCAGTACACATAACAATTGGCCCATTGTGAAGAGACCAAAATAATAACCTAATTGTGAATCAGGTTCGCGGAAAAATTCGATTATAAAGCGAAAAAATCCATATCCCCCCACAAAGAAGGCTCCGATGATTCCATATTTGTTTGTTCTTTTTTTAACCATCCAAACAATCGCCATAAGAACAAGACCTTCGAGTACAGCTTCATAAAGTTGAGAGGGATGGCGAGGATAAGGTCCGCCACCATTGGGAAAAATGATACCAATTGGTGATTGAGTAATACGCCCGTAGAGTTCGCCGTTAATAAAATTCCCGATGCGCCCCCAGAAAATTCCCTGCGTTCCGGCCAGGGCAATTGAATCCATGACTTCATACCAAGTTATATTATTTCTGCGAGCAAAGATAATTCCACCAGCGATCAATCCAACGAGTGCTCCGTGAAAACTTAATCCACCTTTCCAAACAGCAATAATGTCTAATAAATTTCCTGAATATGATTCCCAGTTATAAATGAAAACGTAAAAGATGCGTGCACCTAAAAACATACACACAATCATCGTTGTCACTAGTGTGTCGATTTTATCTTCAGTTACTTTGAAAAAATTTTGACGAACAAGAACTTTTAAAAGATAGCCCGCGATGATGAAGCCAACTACATACATAAGTCCGTACCAACGGATCTGTAAGGCACCTAAATCGAAAATGACGGAATCTAAACTGTGAACGTAATGAGTATTCATGTTTTCTCTTTTTAAAAATGATTTTTAAAAAGGATAACGAAGGATCACTATAAAGACAAATCTGTTCTTGGACGGAAACTCTCTTCAGGATGCACAAGTCCTTCAGAAATTTTCACCATCATTTGAATCATTTGTCTCACGGGAACTGAGAGACCCGTGTATTCAAAATAAGCGGTGTGTGCGGAGATAAAACTCAGCAATTCTTCATTGCTCATTCTCACATTTCTTCCTTTCAAAGTTGCATCTAAACGGAGAACTTTAAATCTAGAACCCATCTTTTTCACACCATCTAAACTTAAAACACGAAGACCAACAACATCGACAAAAACAGCTTCACCTTTTGAATCTTTCGAACGTTGAAGAACAACTCCTCCGTCAACTGTGACTCCCCATAATCCTAAAATTCCATGGGAGACTAAGGCCCATGTTAAGAAGCGATTGATTACAATTCGCGATGCTAGTTTTGTTTCAGAAGTTGCTTTCAGTGAACCAAAATCTTGGTAACAACCAAGCTCCCAAACTTTCGCTCCAAAAGAATAAACCATCAGGCCTACATTTTTATAACGATAAACCTGGTATCCGGCCTTTGGTGTAATACTTTCTTGTCCATAACGATCACTTTCCATAGTCGACTCGATTTGACGGGCCACAGTTGGACTCGCTTCAGTGATGCTTAAACAACGGGCAGACTTATTGGTCTTAATCGTTTCAAGAGCTGCTATTTCTTCTTTGTCTTGTAACTTTATAAATTTCATTGAGGTCAAAAAATCACTCAATGTTGAATCGAAGCTTGCTTGATCCACCGCCACAAAAATGGGAAGATTAAGATCTTTCTGGTATTGAAAGTATGTTTTCTTGCTAGTCATTTGGGGTGTCGTATTTGTGCTTATCTTGCTCATGGCGCCATCCTGGGTTATCCTCAGTCTACTTTGCGTATCGGACGCCTTTTCCCTTGACATTAAGACCCAGACTACATAAAAGTCTAAGGTTCATAATTAGTGGCTAAAATTAGGGCTAACAAGATTGTATTTCTGAGTAAAAAACTTGGATTTCAACCCCTGGATTTTGCTATTTTAAGGAGTTTTTTCATGTACGGAATCGTAGAAATCGCTGGTCACCAGTACAAAGTTCAAGCCGGAGATCTAATTGACGTTGAAAAACTAGCTAAAGAAGCTGGTTCAACAATCTCTTTAGACCAAGTTCTTTTCATCGGCGGAGATAAACCACTTGTAGGTGCTCCAGTTGTAAAAGGCGCAACAGTAAGTGCAAAAGTTATTATGCACGATCGCTCAAGAAAACTTATCGTTTTCAAGAGAAAACCAGGTGGATACAAGAGAAGAAATGGTCACAGACAACACTTCACTGCCCTTTTGATCACTGAGATCAATGACGGTGCAGGAAACAAGTCTGCAATCGATAAGAACTCTAAGAACGCACAAAAATATTTAAAATAAGTTTAAAAAAATAATTTAAGGAGCACCTCATATGGCACACAAAAAAGCCGCCGGGTCCACGGCCAACGGAAGAGATTCAAATCCAAAGATGCGTGGAACTAAGAAATACGGCGGAGAAAACGTAATTTCTGGAAACATCATCGTAAGACAAAAGGGAACTAAGATTTTCCCTGGTACAGGTGTAGCAATGGGTAGAGACTTCACAATCTACGCTACTACTACAGGTACAGTTAAATTTTCTTTCTACACAAAAGATAAGAAAATTGTTTCTGTAATTCCTGCTTAGTTATCTTTCAAAAGACAAAAAAGTGTTATAAGGGAATCCAAACGGATTCCCTTTTTTATTTTAGGCACAAATGCGATTTATAGACGAAGTTCGAATTACAGTTAAATCTGGTCACGGTGGCCCAGGCGCAGTCACATTTAGACGTGAAAAATCTATTCCTTTTGGAGGACCAGATGGTGGCGATGGTGGTCGCGGCGGATCAGTCATAGTCATTGCAGATGAAGGTATCAACACTCTCATTGGATTCCGCGGAAAAAAAGTTTTCGCTGCTGAGGATGGCGAACCAGGTGCTGGTCGCACGCTTAATGGCGCTGATGGGCTCGACCAAGTGTTGCGTGTTCCAGTCGGAACAATTATTCGTAACGCTGATACTGGCGCAGTTATCGCTGATTTAAAAATGCACGGTGAAGAAGTCATCATCGCTGATGGTGGAAACGGTGGACGTGGAAACGTAAACTTTAAATCTGCTGTTAACCAAGCTCCACGAATTGCTCAGCCGGGTTTACCTGGTGTTGAGTTGGTTTTGGATCTTGAGCTCAAGCTTCTCGCTGATCTCGCTCTCATTGGTCTTCCGAACGCTGGAAAATCGACATTAATCTCGAGCATTTCAGCTGCTCGTCCTAAAATTGCTGACTACCCTTTTACGACCCTTGAACCAAATCTTGGTGTTGTTACTTTGGGTGATCGCTCTTTCGTCGTCGCAGACATTCCTGGATTGATCGAAGATGCATCTGAAGGAAAAGGGCTGGGAACTAAATTTTTAAAACATATCGATCGCACGAAAGCTCTAGTTCACCTAGTAGACGTCTCATGGTGTCTTGATGAATATGAAGCCTTCGAGCAATACGTTGTAATTCGCACTGAACTTGAAAAATACAGCGAAGATCTCGCCCTTAAACGCGAGCTCGTTTGCTTAACAAAAATCGATGCGATGACTGAAGAAGAGATTAAAAAATTCCAGGACTTTTTTGAAGAACAACTCGATAAAAAAGTTCTTCCGATCTCTGGTGTTTCTGGTCGTAACATCGATCAGTTGAAATCACTGATGATCAAATGTATTGATCTTGAAAATGCAGATTTAAAAAAGAAAAACGCTGGTCATGGACCAGCAATCATTGAAGAAGACACGGAAATTTTGCCCGTGAATAATCAAGAAGAATATAAAGAGGAATAAGAAATGAGTCGCGAGTACGTTACAAAAGAAGTTAAAGCAATCATCGACGATAAAAAATATGAAGCACCTTTGAACGTGGCCATGGCCGCTGCATGGGTTATGGGAAATTTTAAAGGGATCAACCTAAAAGTTCTCGACCTACGTAATGTTTCAGGGATCGCTGATTTTTTCGTTCTCGGTTCAGCAAGCAACCCTACTCAGGCAGCAGCAATGGCCGAAGAAATTTCACACCAGATGCGCTTAAATGGTGTTGAGGCCCTTTCACGTGAAGGTCTAAAACACAGCACTGACTGGATCCTTCTTGATTATGGTGACATTATCATTCACGTTTTCCATGAGCCTTCACGCATGGTTTATGACCTAGACTCACTTTACAAAAATGCACTCGCTGTTGAAATCCCTGAGTCTTTCTACTTCTCAACTCCAGAAAACGAAAGAAAGTCTTCTGGTGATGACAGCGGAAGAAATTACTTCTAAGCATGAAAGACCTGCACTTAATTACTGTTGGAAAATTGAGTGACAGGTCTATCGAATCTCTCGAAAACGAATATGCCAAACGACTAATATCTCCCAAACTTCACATTCACGAAGTGAAGGCCCATGCTGAAAATCTCTCATTAGAAGCAAAAGAAGTTCTCGCTAAGATCGACGACATCTCCCGCTCAGAAAATCCCTACATAGTTTTAATGGCCGAAAAAGGAAAGCAGTTTAACTCTGTTCAATTTTCAGAATGGCTTTCGCAAAAATCAGAAAGTCAGTCTGTTATATTTGTGATTGGAGGGGCAGCTGGACATGGAGATGCCGTTATTCAACGATCACAATTTAAGCTCTCTCTATCTGAAATGACGTATCCTCATAAGCTGGCCAGACTCCTTTTAGTAGAACAAATCTATCGCGCTCAAACGATCAAGGCCGGCCATCCCTATCATAAGTAATTGAAAATTCAGTATGCCCTCATGTTTTCATCAACTTATTCCGAGAAGTTGAGTAATGAGATATGGTTTATTTCCCCTATTTTTAGCGCTGGTATTGTTCATGAGTTCATGTTCAACAGTTCCCGTGCAAACAGCATGGCGTGGACCTGCTGAATTCAGTTCACAATCATGCATAGATATCGCAGCTTCCTTTCATCGCACCTCTGCTAAAGCGAAAGAGACATCTTCGCTCGTTAGAGGTGAAGACATTTGTCTTAATCGTTTGATGGAAGAAAGAAATGTTTTACGTGAAAAGTATGTAACCATCACAGAATCAATTCGTGATTTTGAATTAAAAGCCGATGCTCCTATTAAAGGAAAAACGAAACTCGTTCTTGATCCGCGCGAAGGTTATCTCGCGAAGATCATGATGATAAGAAATGCAAAAAAAACTATAGATCTTTCTTATTACATTTTTAAGAGCGATGATACGGGAAATGCCATTCTTCACGAAATTCGTCAGGCAATTAAGCGTGGAGTAAAAGTTCGTATCCTCGTTGATTCATCTGGATCAATTTCGAAAGCGCCTTTTTATAACGATATCAAATCTCTCGTGGCCCTAAGTGGAAGACCCATTCTCGATGCTGACGGTAATCCTACTGGCCAACTGGCAAAGGCTGAAGCCGTTTTATTCAATCCCATTTTCAATGTGCGCGCTCACGTCGCTAACTGGTTCAGAAAAATTCACAATCTCTTTGTTCTCGATGGTGAGAAGTTACCAGAAATTACTTTTAACATAAATCGCCGATCACATGACAAAATTTTGTTAGTTGATGCTCAATCCACGGAAGATGCTATGGCAATCATTGGAGGAAGAAATATTGCTGACCATTATTACAATGTAAACGATGGTGAAAAAAATCCAGTTCTTGATGCCGAAATTATGATTAAAGGTTTTAGTCATGTCGATGCAGAGGGAAATATTCAAAACGCTCTGGAAGATCATTTTAATAAAATTTATTACTATCTCGCTAATAAAAATTTTGAAAACTTTCTTTTCAAAATAAATCGTGAACAAGTCCGCACGCAATTTAAAAAAATGAGAACGAGTGCTGATAATCTTTTAAGCGAAGATGGAATTCTCAGTGAACAATTAGAAGAAATGACTCAGAAAAATTTTCTGGAAGAAGGGTTCGAAGAAGGACTGATTTCAGTTTTAAATGAAATACAGAACCTAAGTCGTACAAAAATTTTTCTTCAGCCGCGAGGTCCTCACAATCGTAAAAATGGTAATTCACTAGTAGATAAGCTTCATGCTGAAATCGCCAAGGCTCAGCATACAGTTGATATCGTTTCACCTTATTTTTGGGTTCCTGATGAAGAAGTCGACTTCATGATCGAATGGGCAAAGAAAGATCCTAAACGCCGCATTCGTATTTTTTCAAACTCCATCACCACAACTGATAACGTTATCGCTCAGGCGATGGTCGATGCAACATTCAGTGACTCTATTCTCAAGAAAATTAAAGGTACTCCCCTCGAAAATCAGGTGCAAATTTATTCCTACGGCCGTATTGATGACGAAGTTTTAGGCGGTCAAACAAGGTATGGCTTTCTCCATGCGAAAATCGCTTTAGTAGATGGGAAATCAATGACTGTTTCTACGTCAAATCTAGATCCTATTTCCAGACATCTTAACTCTGAGGTAGGGACGAACATTGAAGGTCTAGGACCTGATTCAAAAAATATTGCTAAGATAAAAAATTTCATTGAGGAGATTGCTAAAAATTCTACTCTCTATGGATCTAAAGAGTGGCAAGAAATTCGTAAGCATCCTAAAAATCGCCTAGTCACTATTCTGCAAGCATTCGCGACAAAAATCATCTATACCTTTAACCTCGTTCCACTCATCTGAGATGATTGATGGATAAAAATAAATACATCGAAGAAAAAGTGAATCTTGATTATATTATTAAGTCCAAAAATTCATCACTGGCCTTCGGTTTGGTTGCTATTGTTTTGCTCATCATGCAACTTTCAAGCAACGTTAAATATTTATATGTTGCTTTAGCTTTTATCATTGTCATCCTTTCCGTTATACGAATCATCAATGTAAATCGGTTTTTAGAAAAGAAAATTTCTATCAATCAGGCCACAAGAAATGTGACAATTACAATTCTCATTAATGGTGCACTTTGGTCCATTCTTAGTTTTATTTCGTTGAGCACTGACGATACGGTGAGAACGCTCATTACCTACACTTTACTTTTAGCTTTTATTGCGGGTTCCATTGTCACAGTCTCCTCTAAACGAC
>CAMLRB010000172.1 GCA_946482295.1 uncultured Bacteriovorax sp.
GATCTTGCTTAAAAGTTTATCTCCTGCTGGTAAAAAACTCACACCGATGCTCGCGATTCTCGCACAAGGATTTTTTTATTCTGTCGGAGTAAATGTTTTTGGAGTGAATATATTTGGAATACTTTTGGGATCTGTCTTAAGTTCGCTTTGGGCATTTATTCAGCCTGTTCTTGTTTTATGGCTTCTGTTCGGCGAAGGTCTGCTTGGAGTCGCCAAACATTTTACAAAAGAACTCTCAAAGATTTTGTCGTTTGATCTATCACAATTATGGCCATTAGTGGTCGTGTTCATTGCCGTTAAAGTAATTGCTGCAATCTGTGTATCTTTTGGTGTATTAAAAATGAAAGATGAAACGTTTGAAGAGTGGCAAAACAAGTTGCTTGGCCAGAAACCTTCTCCAAAAAAACATGTCCATCAAAATTCTTCAGCTTTTATTCTGGCACTTAAAGATCTTTGCACCCCTCTTTTTCTCTTCTCATTTGTTTTAACAGCTGCCTTTCTTTTACTGTCTCATTCTTCTCATTCTCAAATAATTTGGATGCTCATTCGTCCTCTTGCTGTCGGTTTCATTATCTTTTTTATTGTAAGAGTTTATCCCATGAAAAATGTGGTGGATTTTTTTGAAAAAAGAGGTTGGCATCAATTAGCTGGACACTTCAAAGAGGCACTTACGTTTGTGGAACGGTGGCGCGAGAAATAAGCGGTAACTTCACAACAAACTTTGTGTTTTTTGCTTCTTCATCTAGAAAAAATTCGCCATTGTGAGCTTCCACTATTCCTCTTGAGATAGAAAGACCAAGGCCAGTTCCTTTTCCAATATCTTTTGTCGTAAAGAAAGGTTGCATGATTTTTGTTTTGATCATCTCAGGAATACCATTTCCTGAATCAGTGACACAAATCCAAACGTGAGAGTCTTCAATCCTAAGATCAATCTCAACCCAATTAGGAGTTTTTCCCACCACTGCATCGAAAGAATTATTCAGCAAATTCATGATTACTTGCTGAATCTGAACAGGAACGCAGAAGAGTTCAGCTTCTAGAGCGGATTCATCTGGATAATGAAAGCGACGTAAGGCCACATTGTTGTAGTAAAATCTCGACTGACACATATCGAGTGTTTCATCCAAAATTTTTCTGACGGGATAAAATTCGTAACTATCTTTAGCTCCATCGCGGGCAAAATTGCGAAGGCCTTTAATGATTTTCGAGATACGATTCACAATATCTGTGACTTTATCTGCATTCATGACGGCAGCATCAATCAACGGTGGATCTTGTTTTATTTGGTTTTTCATTTGCAAGACACGGTTAAGAATAACAGTCAGAGGATTGTTGATTTCATGGGCAATCCCAGAGGCCATTTCTCCAAGGGTGGCCATTTTAGCGGCGTGAAAGTTGCGACTTCTCTCTTCCTCTAAACGTGCATTGGCCTCTTTAATTTCTGTGAGATCATGCCAAACAACCAGCAGTAATGATTTTCCTGCAACGTCGACAGCATTTAACGTCACTTCGACGGGGAATTCTTCACCAGTTAATTTACGGTGGATCCACTCAAAACGATGATAACCTTCATCACGGGCGATTTGATCCATCAATCTTTTTTTATCCATTGAGCGCATACCATCAGGTTGAAACTCAGGCGACATAACTGAGGGATGAAGAGAAAGAAGCTGCTCTTTGCTTTTTGCATTCATCATTTTTACTGCGGCAAAATTGCAGTCAATGATCCCGTGAGTGTCTAGCAAAAGATGAGCATCGGTCGATTGGTTAAAAAGAATAGTATATCTTTCTTCCAACATAATTTTGTCAGTAACATCATCGATGAGCCAAGTTTCGATATTATTGGCAAGACTTCCAATGAGGTCAGTAATGCGAATGTCGCCATTTTTTTTAACGAATCGAACACGAAAGGGATGAGGAAAATTTGCAGACTTTGCTTGAATGTAAGCTTCTTTAGCGACGGCTGCTTGATCTTTGAAATTATAATTGAACCAACTATCGACAGATAAGAAGTCACTGCCTTGAAATCCCGAGAACTCTCTTGCACGTTTATTTAAGACAATGCGATCTTCAATCAGGCAGCAAGCGGCCACCGGAAGATGCTCCATTATGTCTTTATAAACGTTTCGATCCATTTTGATCTCTTACTCTCAAAAGTTGAGCGACAATACTGATTGCAATTTCTGTAGGAGTATTGTTACCAAACTCTTCCCCTATCGGACAATACAGTTTTTCGAGTGCACTATCGGAAATTCCGTTTGTCTTAAGGTCTCGCTTTAAAACAGTTGCTTTCGCGCGAGAACCAATGGCACCGATGTATGGAAAAGTTTCACGTTCCATCGCGGCAGTGAGAATGGGTAAATCAAACGCATGTCCCATCGTCATAGAGATTATAAATGTATCTGGATCGAGTTCAGAAACTTTTTGGGCAGGTTCAGGAAGACATTCTTTTACTAAGTACGGATGATCAGGAAGTTTATCAAGCCATTCTTGTCGAGAATCAATGCAAATGAGTGAGCATTCTAAACGAATGAGTGTACGAATTAACTCTTGTCCGACATGTCCCGCACCAAACACTGCAATTTTCCAGCGAGGCCCTGAATTTAATCGTTCAAAAAAAAATGAAACTACTCCGCCGCAAGTCATGCCAACATCAGTCTGCAAATTCCATTCTTGGAAATCATTTTGTATTTCACTCGCGAGCATTTCTTTGGCATGAGCGATAACTTTCATTTCAACTTTACCGCCACCAACTGTTCCATGCAGAAGGCCTTCTTCGCTCACAACGATTCTCGCACCTACTTCTTGGGGAGCGCTTCCACGTGTGTGAACAAGTTTTGCGACGATGAGGTCTCTATTCATATCGTGCGAGTTCCATCAAAATAGTTTCATGAGTAGCTGGAGATTTAATGGTCGGCAACTCACCTTTACTTCTAAAACTCAATGCATGCTTCACTGCCGCCCACACACTGGCTCCTAACAGAAGTGGTGGTTCCCCTACTGCTTTTGAGCGATGAACGTTTTGAAGATTTTGATGATTTTCAAGTAGCTCAATCTTAAACACACGAGGTGTATCTTGTATGTTCGGAATTTTATATGTCGTCGGTGAATGCGAAAGAAGTTTTCCACTTTCATGATAGTAAAGTTGTTCAGTTGTAACCCAACCTACACCTTGGACAAATGCTCCTGATACTTGACCAACATCAATTCCTGGATTGATCGGACGACCAAGATCCATCAAGATATCAGTTCGAAGAACTTTGAGTTCTCCTGTGTCTTCATCAATCTCAACTTCAGAAACTGCTGCCCCATTCGTAAAATAGTTAAACGCCTTTCCTGTCATTGTTTTTTTATCAAAACCTAATCCTGGTGTTTTAAAGAAAGCGTATCCAGCAAGTGAAACTTGATTGAGATAAGCAATTTTTAAAAGTTCGGCCCACTTTAGTGATTTTTTGGTTTTTGTATCAATTACGACTTCATCGATAAATTCAATGTGGTCCAGATTCACACTGCGATCAAGTTCAGGCATATCTTTGATGCCATCATAAAGAACGCCGGAATGAATTTGCATAAACACCCAGCGAAGGCGTGCTTTTAATTCTTCACAGGCCTTTAAAACAGCACCACCGTTAATGTCGGCTCCACTAGAAGCTGCTGTTGGTGAAGTGTTATGGTTTTTTTCTGTCGATGTGGGCATGACCACTACACGTTGGTGAGGAATACCGAATGCATGCGCTGCGATCTGCTGCATTTTTGTATTCACACCCTGGCCCATTTCAGTTGCGCCGGTAGAAACTTGAATCGTTCCATCGACATGAATATTAACGAGGGCATTTCCTTGATTCAAAAACTTCGTAGTGAAGGCAATACCAAATTTACATCCAGTCATTGAAAGACCGCGAAGTTTACGTGAGTTGTTCTTATTAAACTCGGCAATCTGTTTTCTGCGAGATTCATATTCACTCGATGTGTGAAGTTTCGTGAAAACTTCTTCCAGCACATTTTGTTCAACAACTTGATTGTAAGGAGTCACGTTGCGAACATCTGTTCCATAGAGATTAATTTTTCTAACGGCGAAGGAATCTTTTTTAAGATAAGTCGCAATATCTTCAAGGATACTTTCAATGAGCATATTCCCTTGCGGGCCGCCGAATCCGCGGAAAGCAGTATTAGAATGTTGGTTCGTTCGTACGGCTCGTCCTTCAATTCGACATGTTTCGAGAAAATAACTTCCGTCACTGTGGCACATAGCTCGATCGAGAATTGAAGGAGTGAGATCGACGTATGCTCCACCGTTAGCGTAAAGTTTTACTTTGAGTGCAAGTAAACGTCCGTCATTATCAAATCCAACTTCATAAAAGTTTTTGAAAGGGTGACGTTTTCCCGTCACCATCATGTCTTCATCTTTAGTGAGTGCAATGCGGGCAGGGCGATTAAGCTTATGAGCGACTAATCCCGCTAGAGCGGCAAAGTGAGCTGCTTGAGATTCTTTTCCACCAAATCCTCCTCCCATACGTTTGACGATACAAACAACTTGAGAAAAATCTAAACCGAGAGCGTGAGCAACGACGTGCTGAGTTTCAGTAGGATGCTGAGAAGATGAATGGACTTCAAGTTGTCCGTTTTCGAGAGGATAAACCACACTCGCTTGCGATTCCATGTAGAAATGTTCTTGTCCACCACATTCAAAAATTCCGCTCAGAACATGTGGCGAAGTTGAAAGAACGGCATCAACATCACCTCGAACAAATGGATTGGCTTCACAAAGATAGGAGTTGGCAGCAATCGCTTCATCAATGGAACTAATGGCCTTTTTCTCATCAACATCAATTTTTACTAATTTTTTAGCTTTTAAAAATGCTTGTTCATTTTCGCATGCGAGCAGACAAAGTGGCTCATCTATGTAGCCTATTTTGTCGGCAACAAGAATAGGCTGCTCAGGAACTATAGTTCCCCATTTGTTATGGTGAAGATCTTTTGCCGTAAAGGCCGCTACAACACCGGGAACTTTTAAAGCTTCTTCAAAATGAATTTTTTTAATTGTTCCGGCCGAAACGGGAGTTCCGATCAATCCGACAAAAACTTCATTCTTTAATTTCATGCGATCGTCGATGAACTGGCTTCGACCACTCACGTGGCCAACGGCTGAATCATGATGAATACTTTTTCCGACACTCATAACTTCGCCTCCACTTCTCTGGCAAACTTTTTAAGATAATTTTTTGCCACTAACATACGATACTCTTTTGAAGCACGAAGATCTGAAAGCGGTTTAATGAGTTGATCAAGTTGAGCGGAAGCATCTGCCAAAAGTTTTTCGCTGAATGTTTGTCCCACAAGAGATTGCTCCAATGCTGGAAGACGAATAACAGTGGCCGCCACCCCACCATAAGCAATGCGAAGATCTAAAATTTTTCCGTCTTCAAGACGAATGAAACCAGCGAATGTAACGGCGGAAATATCTAAATCCTTCCTCATAGAAGCCTTGTAGAGTTTAATAGATTCTCCTTTTTTTAAGAGAGGAACTCTAAGACCAACAACGATTTCATCTGAAGTAAGATCAAGTTGTTTGTAACCTTTGTAAAAGTTTTTCAAAACTACAGAACGTTTTCCTTTATCACTTTCAATCAATACTTCTGCGTCTGCAACCATAAGAAAAGGAATTGTATCGGCAATCGGAGAGGCATTCACAACATTTCCAACAACTGTTCCTTGATTTTTAATTTGAGGAGAAGCAAAGATGTGAAGCATGTTTGCCATTTCTGAAAAATGACTTTCACAATATTTTTCAAAATCAGTGAGTGTTACACAAGCTCCGACTGTGAGATGCGTTTGATCGTGTGAGATCTTATTTAATTCCTGAATATGATAAAGTGCCATGGCCTTTGGCGTTTCAACTTTTCCTTTGTTAACGACAACTCCAACGTCTGTTGATCCACCAATCAGGCGAACATGTGGATCGCGAGCTTTGATGAAGAGTGCTTCTTTTAGTGTCGAGGGTAAAAAGAGCGAACGATCACTCGCCTGCATTTCAACTGATGAAGTTTGAATTGTTTTCATCTCCAAAAGCCATGCAGGATTGTGATAGCGATCTTTGAGCAATTCAACTTTTGACAAATCAACAGATGTCATAGCATCGATGATGGGTTGGTAGCCCGTACAACGACAAAGATTTCCTGTGAGATAATTGCGGGCGTTTTTTTCTGTGAGTTTTTTTCCTTCGCTCTTAAAGGTTTCAGCAGCTCCGGCCATCGCGCAAATAAAACCAGGTGTGCAGTAACCGCATTGAGCGCCATTACAATCGACCATTTTTTGCTGAACTTCAGAAAGTTTAACTGAAACTCCTTCAGACTCTCCAATCCCTTCAACCGTCACGACGTGAGCGCCATCAACAAGATAAAGAGGAAGAATGCATGAGTTCACCGATTGAAATTTTAATTTCCCATCGACACCAACACCTTTAGCGAGAAGAACCGTGCAGGCCCCGCAATCTCCTTCTGCGCAGACAATTTTCGTTCCCGTGAGGTTTTGTTCCTCCCGTAAGAAATTTCCCAATGGCATGAAGGCCTTAGATGAGTCGATGGTTAGTTTTTCGTGATTGATGACAGTGGTGATTGTATTTCGTTTTTCCATCCGGGCATTTTACTAGCGTTATCCCCATAAAATCAACAATGACGCCGTCCTAACCTTTTTACATAGTAAGTTTTCAAAACGAATCCCAATCAACTAAGATGCGGCCCATATGAAAAATGTAATCATCCTAATATCTCTTATTACTTCAACTTCATTGTGGGCAGATATGCCTATAGCTTCACTGCGAGTGACTAAACATTTAAGGCTCCTTGAAGTCCTGGATAAAAATAACGAAGTCATAAAAACTTATCCTGTAATGATTGGAAGAAGTTTGTTGCCTGGGCCAAAAGTTCAGGAAGGCGATAACAAAACTCCAGAGGGAAAATACCTACTCGACTGGAAGAATCCAAAATCTAAATACTATAAGTCTATTCACGTTTCTTACCCAAATGTTGAGGATAAAAAACGTGCGAAGAAATTAGGAGTGAGTCCTGGAGGCGATATTATGCTTCATGGATTTCCCAACTCATTTGATCTTATTCAAGATTATATCGATGCGATTGGTTTAGGTGAGGCACCAGAGGATGCGATTACTGCGGCCCTTCCCTACGTTAATTGGACTAACGGCTGTATCGCGGTCACTAATGTCGAGATGGAAGAGCTCTTTAACCAGATCAAAATTCCGACAACCATTGAGATCCTCCCTTAGTTAAATATCTTATTATTAGATCGCAATCAGACCATCTATATATTTCACTTCATTCCTGAGCAGGCGTAGATTGGCTTCAAGGAGCTAACTATGAAAACACTTATTACTTTAGTTACATTAACACTTTCACTTCAATCATTTGCATCTGAAAAAGAATTCAGCTGCAAGGCCAAATACCTAGGAAACAGAACTCACGTTCTTACTGGATCAATCACTAGTACATCAACCATGGCCGACGTCGTTTATTTTGAAAATGGGGCCGAAGAATTCTCAGCTTCAATGC
>CAMLRB010000173.1 GCA_946482295.1 uncultured Bacteriovorax sp.
AAGATTACAAACCTCGTAAATATAATCGTCATCAACAGATGATTCTAGCGAGTGGAGCTTGGATTGAAGGTTCGTATACAGATTACGCACTACTGATGCCAGAAAACATGGGGCAGCAGAATCGTTTTGAGGCCATTGTACGCTCTTTGAACGATCAAGGTGGTCAATATGTTAGATTGGAATGCGAACTCTTAAATTAGGCTATTGGATCAGTTCTCCGACAAGTTTACCGTTACGGAAGCTTGTCAGGAGAACAACGCGCTCTGTATTTGAAAGATCTTGATCCGTTTCCACCGCCACTCTTAAAAAGTTCGATGAATACCCTTCAAAGTGTCCTTCTTTATTTCTTTTCTCAAAAAGTACTTTTGTTCGTTTTCCGATTTGATCTTCAGAGAATAGATTAAGTTTCGCATCACCAAACATAATGAGAGAGCGAACGCGGTCTTTTTTAACGGCCGAATGAATTTGGTTATCCATTTTCGCTGCCGTTGTATTTTTTCTTTTTGAATAAGGGAAAACGTGGAAGTGAGTGATCGGAAGCTCTTTTAAAAGATTAAACGTATTATCAAACTGTTCCTGAGTTTCCCCTGGAAATCCCGTAATAATGTCTGCGCCAATTCCCGCATTCGGGAAAGCGGCCATGATTTTTCCGATGATTCTTTTGTAGTCGGTCACAGTATATTTTCTTCTCATTGCTGAGAGAATGCCGTCGTCACCACTTTGAAGAGGGACGTGGAAATGATCCTGCACTTTTGGTGAAGACTTTAGCACTTCAATCAATTCATCGGTAATTGTATTCGGTTCTACTGATGACAATCTAAATCTCTCTAGACCATCTAGCTCTAATAGTTTTGCAACTAGGTCGTGCAGCTTTTCACCTGAGGCCATTTCATATTCACCGATATTTACACCAGTGAGAACGATTTCTTTGAAACCGTTAGCGATAAGTTTTTTGGCTTCTTCTACAGCATCAGCAACAGAGATTGCTCGGCTGCGTCCGCGAGCGAACGGTATAATACAAAAAGAACAAACGTAATTACATCCATCTTGAATTTTTAAGAAGGCGCGAGTGTGTGAGTCAGCAGTCGTTGTTGCTGCTCCAAAAAACTCCCACGATTTATCAACGTGAACTTGATTTGTTTCTTCTTCATCAAGATAGTCGAACACTTTATATTTTTCTGAATTCCCAAGAACCAAATCTACACCTTGCATTCCTGCAATACGTGCGGGCTCCATCTGAGCGTAACAGCCAGCAACGACAATTTTTCCTTCTGGAGAAGATGTGTGAGCCTTGCGAATAAGATTTCTGCATGTCGAATCTGCAGCGTCAGTCACTGTACATGTATTAATAAAGACAACGTCAGCGCTTTCACCGAATTCAACGATGTCATAACCGCGATCTTTAAAGCCTTGCGCGATTGATCCTGTCTCTGCCGAATTTAATCGACAGCCGAGAGTATGAAGAGCGACCTTTTTGTTGGTCTGCTCAATAGATTTTCCTGAGTCTAATGTCATAGAGCGAACATTAGTCCTCTCACCATTGGAATTCAAGCCATATAAAACTTTGAGAAAACTTTTCATGATTTTTTTTGAAATAACGTTTGACAAAAAAGCGCAGGAACTCTATTTTTAATCTCACTTTCGAAACAAGTTTGGTCTCGTAGCTCAGTTGGTTAGAGCATCTCCCTTTTAAGGAGAGGGTCCTGCGTTCGAGTCGCAGCGAGATCACCATTCGAAGTACTTATAGACGTTAGCAGCTGGTTTATGCACCCATCGTCTAGCCCGGTCTAGGACATCGCCTTTTCACGGCGGTAACCGGGGTTCGAATCCCCGTGGGTGTACCAAGTTTTAAAAAAAGCCTCGATTTAATCGGGGCTTTTTTTTGCCCAAAATCCAAATTCACCAATCGCCATTAAACCAAAAAATCTAGAAACCACCATCATTTAAATGAGTTTTCCGATCTAATTCGATATTTATCGAAATAGTTTTTGACATTTAATTTTGATTCGATCAATATCGAATCAAATAATGGAGGACGTTATGTTTGATATAGAAATTTTTAAAAATAAGACCAAAGAACTTCAAGATAATATGAAAATAGCATTGCGAGGTAAATTAGATGAAAAAATTGAAAAGAAAATAATTGATGAACTTTCAGAAATTTACTTTGTTATGGCGGACAAATATTTCAGTGGCGTTCAATCAGGTAGTCAGTCTCCTGCCCTACGAAGAGTTGCAAAACACCCAGAGGGAGAACGTGTTTATTATGCATTGGTAGAGCTTCTAGAAAAAATGGAACTTGATTTCTCTCAAAAATTCGCGATGGATGTAAAGCATGACGTAGAAAAGGACATTGAAGTTGGAAAAATCAAAATCTCTTTCCTAGATGGCATACGTCGTGGATTAAATTTTACGAAGCAGGGCCAATGAAAAATCTAATGATACTAAAAGCACTCGCTGATGAATCTAGGTTAGATATTTTTAAACTTCTATTAGATCGAGATGCTTATATTGAAGTTATTTCTGAAAGACTAAAACTCTCGCCTTCGACAGTTTCATTCCATGTGAAGAAACTTTGCGATGCGGGATTGGTTACCTCGCGAAAAGATCAATATTATACAATTTATTCAGCAGTACCAAGCATGGCGGAGTTGCGAATAAAGGATCTCACTCTCAGCTCACGCTCAACTCTTCAAGAACAGAATAAAGTTGAACAAGACTATAAAGAGAAAGTTCTAAAAAGCTTTTTTAAATACGGACGCCTGGTAAAAATTCCTGTTCAAAAACAGAAGCGCCAGTGGGTTATGGAAAAAATTGCAAGTAGCTTTCTTCAGAATAAAAACTATTCGGTTAATACGGCAACAAAATTATTATCCGAAATTTATGAAGACACTGGATTACTTTTAAAAGAACTTCAAAGCTGTGGGTACTTAGTTTTTGACAATGGCGTCATTAGAAGAAAATAATCGTGAAAGCTGCATGAATTCACATTATCAGTTAGTTATTGGCCAGATTAAGAATTGCAGTTCGAAAATCGTCCACAAATGGGTACCAATTTAAAGAAAAAGCCTCGATTTATTCGGGGCTTTTTTTTTGCCAAAAATTCAAAGAAAAAATTTAATTAAAGCACAATCTAACTAATGCTGCCCCGGTAACAACCAAACCAATTTCATAAGAACATCCAATAAGAAAATCCTTTAAGCTCCAAATTTTGTCTTTATAAATATACTTAATATCGATCCATGCTTGTAAAGGGATTGTTAGAATTAAAACTCCATTGATAATAGCAAAGCTCGTGATTGAAATATGAATACTTTTATAACCTAAAAATAGGCCAGCTCCGAAACAAATTGCAGTCCATACAGGTAGCGGCAGAATCGTTTTAACTTCAGATTCTCTAATTTTATTTTTTAATCTCTTAAGAGAAATCAAAAATAGAAATAAACCTATAATCAGAATTACAATGCTCACGCTATCTCTTTGTCTGTTAAGCGCCGAGAACTCATTTTAGTACCTCGAACTTGAACGTACACGATATAGAGATTTCTATCTTTTGGATTTTCACAATAATAAATTGAATTGCCTTCTATAACTAGTTTTGAAAAAAGTGGGTTACTCTCAAGAATCATCCCAGCAAGAGGGTTAGCTGTTAGAACAGACTCGACTTGATCTATAAGTTCATTGACCTGATTAATCGCTAAATCAACATTGAAATTTTTAGCAATATGCTCCCGAATCAAATCGAGATCATCTTCTGACTTAGGAGTCCATTTAACCATATTTTTCTCTAAGCTTTTTTTCCTTCTCTTTCATTTTATTCTTAAGCTCTTTTGAAGAGATACCTTCTCCTCGCATGGCCTGAGCATAACCAATCGCTAAATTTTTATGAAGTTCTATTTCCTGCTCCATCTCTTCAATTTTCGAAAGTGAAACTAGTGCCACCGCATTTCCATTTTTATGTGTGACAATTTGAAAGTCTCCATTCAAAACTTCATCAAAGGTTTCAAATAAAGAGCTTCTTAATTCAGTGATTGTTTTGCGTTTAGGTATTTTCATATAATCCTCCACTAAGCACATGTACATCATAGCGTACACTGAGGAGAAAATCCAGTGGATGCTTTCAACATAGTTAATGGGCTGAATTTACATAAATTCAAGGCAAGCAGTTCGAAAATCGTCCACAAAAGGGTATCAATTTTAAAGAAAAAGCCTCGACATCGTTCGGGGCTTTTTTTTGTCCAAAATTCTAAAACTTTATTTATATTCTCATGCGTGATAATTCGAATTGCAAAACTAGAATCTTCTTAGGAGAAATATGAATTTAAATCACGTGCACCTTGGAACAAAAAACCTTCCTGCTTTTTTAGATTTCTATAAGACTTACTTTGGATTCGAGAAGAAATTTGATCACGGGAAAGGTGCTTTCATCACTAACTCTAACAATTTTTTAATTGCCGTTGACCCCGTAGAAGAACTACCAATTTTTCCTGAATGGTATCACTTAGGATTTTGCTTAGATAGCGAAGAAGAAGTTTTAAACATGTTCAAACTAATGAAAAGCTCTAACGTTAATGTCGTTAGAGAACTTATTGCTGAACCGGGAGAATTCGCCTCGTTTCACATCAAAGACCCAGATGGAAATAAGCTAGAGATTAGTTGGCATAATGAAAACTAAGACTTAATTATAAAATTCAGACACACAGTTCGAAATAGCTCCACGGAAGGGTACCATTTTTAAAGAAAAAGCCTCGACATAGTTCGGGGCTTTTTTTTTGTCCAAAATTCTAAAAATAGCATTTTCACTTAATTTCAAAAACGAGTTTTACTCATTTACTGTCATGAACCCCAAAAATTTTAGAACCAATACAAAAGAAAGAGTGCTCCAAGAACGACAGCAATGACGGAAAACGCATCTGGTTCAATGAACTTTACACGTTTTTCCTGATGATAAAGTTGCCCAATAGTAACTAATGAAGTGGCCAATATAACAGAAAGCGCGCTTAGAACATGCGAGTGAGAAACTGAGGCGAGCAGATTCCCAGAATGTATGAAGTCTAACGGAACCAGAAGAACCATGTTGAAGGCATTACTTCCAAAAATGTTCCCTACCGCGAGATCGAACGCTCCCATTCTCACTGCAGTAAGAGTTGATACAAGCTCCGGCAAAGAAGTGCACAAAGCGACAAGAGTGGTGCCAACGAAGGTTTTTCCGAGACCTGAACTTTCAGCAATTTGTCCAGCTGCTTCGGCCAAGTATGGTGCCGCTACAAATATCACAGCGGCGCTGGCAAGATAAATCATAATGGCCAACGGCAACCCTTTACCTTTTCTTCCCGTGTTCTCTCGAGGGCCATCATCTGATGGTCTACTGTGATAGATGAGACGTAAGCTGAGCAGGTATGTAATTCCGATCAAGAGAGGGCCAAATCCTAATTCTCCAATATTGAATTCCTTTACCTTGGGTCCTAAGAAAATAAATATGCCCGTTATAACGGTCAAATTAATACTGATTGTAGAAGAAAGTGCATGCTGAGCACTAGCGCGTGAAAACATCTTCTTTGGGTTCTTATGAAGAATATCGGCCACCGCAAGAATGAGAAGATTCATTAAACTACTCCCCAAAAGGTCACCGACGGCAAGATCTGGCATCCCTTGTTTAATAGCACTTACATCTACCAAAAATTCTGGAAGTGAAGTTGCTCCAGCGAGAAGAATACTTCCTACAAAGAGTTTTCCAATCTTCATGCTCTCACCTATACGATCAGATGATTTCACAAGAAAAGTACCTGCGATTACTAAGCCGAAAGCGGAAATTATGAATTGTAGTATGGAAGCCAGCATACAAGGATTTTAATCATGAGCAATGGCCATGGACAATGCCCAGGGCACACATAGGTGCCCTTTTGGTTTCGCAGTCGCAAAAAATTTAAATCCATTCTTTTCTAGAAATTACAATTTACAGCTGATTCCCAAACTCGCATTCAGGTCTTGTTTTGCAGAAACCAATGTCGCTGTTAAGCCATTTTCATTGTACTTATTTTTTGAAAGACCTTTTGCCGAGAGAAGAAGAGACGATTTATCAGTACTTTTTGTAACAATCATATAAAGATCTGTTAATTCACTGTACCTCCTTCTCTGGCCTTTAGCTTCTTTACTATTGATTACAATAATTGTTACCTTGACCACTCGGAAATGAGTTAACTATTCTTTAAGTATGAAACTCAAATCCATCCATTATTTCACAGGTGCTCTCTTTTTTCTCTTCGTCATCGCTCATTTGACCAACCATCTTTTTTCGTTGAGTAGTTTCGATCATCACATCGCCATTATGGAAACTCTTAGGCTCATTTACAGAAATGTAATCGTTGAAACGATCTTGATGATTGTACTTATTGTTCAGATTGTCTCAGGGCTTAAACTCTTCAAAAGCAAAAGAGGAATTAAAAAAGATTTTTTCGAAAATCTCCAGGTTTTATCTGGTCTTTATCTCGCAGTATTTCTCATCATCCATCTAAGTGCTGTTTGGGCTGGACGACTCTTTCTCAAACTCGATACCAATTTGTATTTCGGTATTGCTGGCCTCAACTCATTCCCTCATCTCCTCTTTTTCATTCCCTATTATTCACTCGCCATCTTAGCTTTCTTTGCTCACCTAGCGGCCGTTCACGATAAAAAAATGAAAGCAGACATTCTTGGACTCTCACCACGAAGACAGGCCTATGGATTTATTGCTATTGGCATTTTGGTCGTGGGACTTAGTATGTTTGGCTTAACAAATGGTTTTAAAGGGGCAGACATTCCAGCCCTCTATAATGTTCTCGTTGGAAAATAAACCAAAAGTGAACATTTTTCTGCGAAAAGTAATTTCAAGATGAAATTATTTTTTACTGAAGTTAGCTTTTCTCGATTTTTGAATGGAGAAAGTTATGAATTACACTTTAGAAAAAATAGAAGCAATGATTTATATAATTCGCGGACAGAGAGTAATGTTGGATAGCGATCTAGCAAAGCTCTATGGAGTGGAGACTAAACGATTAAAAGAGCAAGTAAAACGCAATATAGAACTCTTCCCAACTGACTTCTTAATCGAACCGAATTTAAGTGAGTTAGCAGATCTAAGGTCGCAAATTGCGACCTTAGGCCACTTAAAAGGCAGTAATTACATTTTTAAACATACACCATATTTATTCACGGAAAATGGTGTTGCTATGATTTCTAGCGTCCTGCAAAGCAAAGAAGCCATTCAAGTTAATATCACAATCATGAGAACCTTTACGAAGCTTAGAAGCTTTTTGGCCATGGAATCTACAGTAAAGGAAGAAATTAATAATTTAAAAACCAATACTAACCAGTTATTTAAAATTGTGTTCGAGCGATTAGATAATCTTGAAATAGGATTACCTTCACAAACAAATAAAAGAAAAAGAATTGGATTGAAACCGGAATGCGAATAAATTTCGAATCCATCTTCTTTTTAGATCGAAACCAGCCAAAT
>CAMLRB010000174.1 GCA_946482295.1 uncultured Bacteriovorax sp.
AAGTTATTCTTTTGAAAAAAAGCACACTCAGAATTGGGGCAGTTGGCATACATGCTATGTATACTGCAACTTCAATAAATTTATTGTGAGCTAAGAATTTGAAATATGGCTCATCAAAGTCTCTGCGTGATCAATTTTTAAAAAGAATGAATTAATTGAAACACCACTTAAATGGGGCAGTTTTAAAGAATTTTTTTAAGAGCTGCTTGCTTTTTAAATCCATTGAAACATTCATGGCTTCCGTACTTCATAGGAACAAAATGAGTCTTGCCATCAATATCAAGAGCTAATGTTGTCGTTATGTATGAAAAATCTCCAGCGTGACTGCTATCAGTTTGTTCTGATGTGTAGGCCGCCCAAAGAGACACTTCATGGCCATTGATTGTCACCGATGGTTGAAAACCAAAACAATAAAGTTGAACTCCATTCAGTTGGCATTTATCTGCAGGCATTGCGAATTTCAAATGGTCACCAAGATTGGCCAAGCGATTAGCGTGTTCAGCGATCGTTGAAATATCATTGATCGTGATGAGATTAGACCACACAGGAGCGTACTTCACCCCATTGTGGTGAATCAGTTGGATTTGAACGTAGTCATCGACTGTTTGAGCGATAAAAGTTGTCGTCGGGTATTCTGTCACACAACCAAAATCAATAGCGTGAACATTGAGAGATAGAAGAGTTAGAATGGCCGTGAAAATCTTTTTCATAAAATCATCTCCTTGATTAGCTATTAAAACTCTACATGTCCCAATATGCATCTTCAAGGCTTTCTTCGCGGTTAGGAAGACCCTTGGTTAAGCGCGGGGAGTTTTGTTTGAGCACTTCGAAACTCGCACGATTACAATATTTACTTACTTGGTGAATTGATGAATAAGTCAAATAGCGAGCGTTGTGCTTAGGAGATTGGGGAGAAACTTGGCGGTGATATGTGTTTGAAACCATATCATGCAAAAACGCGGAAAGGGCAGCATCACCTGCGCCATTAGTGTTAGTGATCACTCCGGGACCACCCATGTAAGGGTTGATGTGAGTGTAAACTTTAATAGCGTTTTTACAATCTTTCTTCAGCATGGCACGGGAATATTCAAATTTGTTGTATTCAGGAAGAGATTTCGAATGAATCATGTCTTTTGTTTCACGTTTATAATCATCATCAACATGACCTGCAATATAAAGTCCGCGAGGACCGACCGTTAATAACACCACGTCTGTAAGATCTAAAATTTTCTGACAAGAAAGGAGAGGATCACTTTCTTCAACGAGAGCATGGGCCTCTTCTTCATTCATCGCAAGAACATTGACGTAGTCCTGTATATAAGAAACAAAGAAATCTTTTTTGGCCTTTATCAATGAACTGGTTCCGAGAGAGAGAACAACCGGGACATTATGCATTTTCGCAAGTTGTGAAGCTCTTAAATTCGATTTGTACATAGAGCTTGATTCATCTCGAAGTGAGTAAGCAGAAACAAGAAGTAGTGAAGCCCCTTTAATTAATTCCTCGGGAATGTAATCTTCCGAAAGTTCATTCATGATTCCTTTGCCAATTAAGAAAGATCTTTCTCTATCTGGAGTGAGAAGACAAAGGGCACGCCCCATCGGTCCATCAACTGGTTTTAGGTATGAAAAATCGACAAAGGAATTTGTGGTGCAGATATATTTAAAAGCGTAATCACCAACTGAGATATTTTTGGAAATGGCCCCCAAGGCGACAGAACGGGAATCAGAAAGAACACTGTAGTTATGAAGGGTATTTCCAATGGCCCCACCCGCATACTCTCCAATGATGAGATTCTGAGCTTTCAGTTCTCGATAAATTTCTTCAACTATAGCATCATCAAAAACGACAGATTCGCCTTTTTGGATTTTATATTTTTCCAGAAACTCATTGCTGACATTGGCCTCAATATCGACGATGAGCTGATCGATACCTACAATGTATACGGAGCCTCGCTCGGAAAAATCGGGGTCAAAAGGAATTCGCCCTGATTCGGTGACTGGAAAGTAGTGTTTGGTTTTTCTTTTGCCTGGAAATTTCAAAAAATGCCCCTTATACTTTTTAGAGATGCACCAATTAAAAAACTTTGCGCTTATTTTAGGGCTTCTTTCATCATTCGTCACGATTAATGCAACCGCCATTGGTGCTGAAGCCGATAAATCAATTGAAGTCGACGAAATCTCCCCTCAAAAATTAGGTCAAACTTATCGGGCCCGTATCACGACCCCTAAGGCCGTCGTCTATGCCGATGAAAATATGAATTCCCCCTTGGGATTCATCAGTAATGGCAAGTTGATCACTGTTGGAAATCCTAGACGAATGAACCGGGAATTGGTTCCTTTAGTCGTTTATGGCCGTGTGGCCTTCATTCAGATCAAAGATATCCGCTACGAAGATGATGAAGGGGAACAACTCAGTTACAAATCTGGGGCTCCTCGCGAGCACGATATAGACATCATCATTACTCCACCAGACGAAAAACTTTCAGAAAACAATTCTGCTTATCTTACCCTTCAGAATTTTTTTCCGGGAAGTGACTTAAAAGATTTTTTCATGGCCGTTGATGGAGAAGATAAAAGTAGTCTATTAGGCGTTCATATGCAGTTTATCCATCGCCGTGAGTTTTCACGTGTCTTTTGGGGCGCAGGTTTTGATTATTCGATGGCCTCAAGTGATCATGCAAGCTTTGGCTATTTTATGATTAATCCGACTGTAGGTTTCACATTTATGCGAAATCCCCTCTTTCTGGTTGATATCTACGGTTCTATCGATTTTTCGGTGAGCACTCTGACAAATATCGAAGGTAATAGTGTCAATGAACCAAGCGGATTTGTTTGGGGACCGCAAATCAATTCACGTATTGTCTTCTTTCCGGATCGTCGCTACCACTTGGTTGGAGGCCTTAGCTACAAAAAATACAAAACGCGTGAGATTTCCAATCTCACTGATCTTAATGACACACCAATTGCAGGAATCGTTTATCTAAACGGACTTTCGTTTTCACTTGGTCTTGGAATGGAATTCTAGTTACTCGATTGAGAGAACTTTTTCGGCTTCATCTGTATTTACTTTTTTATCTTTGGCCTTCTGTAAATAGAAATTAACTTTTTCTTCTTCGTTAGAAAACTGTCCTTCAAAAGTATTCGTGACTTTTTCTTCTTCGCTTTTCACTTCGCTAGTGAGCTCTTCATCCATTTGTCTTTTCAATTTTTCATCGGCCGTTTCATTCAATTGATCTTTATCTGATGACAACGTCGTTCCAAATTTTTTATAGGAGTATTCGTAAAAAGGTTTAAGGTATTTCAAATTGAGTTTACCTCGCTCGAGGAAAGTGATGATTACTCGAATGAAGTCTTTATTATTTAAGTCGTGCGACCAGGCACTGAATAGGTAAGTCATCCCTTGTTGATCAATTCGCTGTCCATAAGGAATTCGTTTGTAGTCAGCATAGATGGGAATGGCAGAATCGGAAGTTGAGCTTTTATAACGAATTTCATTAAGTAATTTTTTTCGGAAATTTTCTGCAGCTCCATTATGCTTGCGCGTGCGAATCGTGAGTGGATAGACAGTGCCTTTTTCTATGATATATAGACGTTCTTTAAAATAGCGATCATTACTCTCAGGAAGGGCCACAAGACCAATGTTTTGCCCAGGTATATAGGATATCTTTTGTGATTCATCCGGTATCAAAAAATGGCGATTATAAAGTATGAAGAGATTGTATACTAATTCGTAATACGAAACTTTTTTCAATGTATCCAATGAGGCGAGAAAACTTTCCCCTTGATTTGAAGGTAGCGAAAGTTTTTTCTCGTAGAGATCGCGCCAAATATCTTCCTGACTTTTTCGTGCAATATAATTTTTAAAAACAGGAAGAATAAATAGTTTTTGATCTCCGAGGGTTGTGTCTAATTTATAAGGACGATCTATGACGAATGAAAAAAGCTCATTGTCTTTTCCGTTCATGAAACTTGCCCCCAAACGAGGACCTGCACCTTCCAGTTTTATTGAGGGAATCATAAAAAAAAGCGGATGATTAATGGGCATAGGCATTTCAAAATGCGAGAAGTGAAATTTCTGGTAGAGACTTTCATCATTCATATCAGTCACTTTAGGAACAACAAGTGTCTCTCCATTATAGAGAACCTCACGTGCAGGCTTCATTTTAAGAAACGTAGTATTCACTCCTTCGGTAAGTGTTAGTGTGTAGATGTGATAAGGAGCAATGTAACAGAGGACTCCAAAAAGTCCGAACAAGGCAATTGTTATAGTCAGGTAAATGCTCTTTTTTAACATGCTCACCTATCGTCATTTTCTGGCGTCATTTTAAGAACTTAAATGAGTTTTAGATTTTCCTCATATTTTCATCCACTTTACCGATAAGCCAAAGGATTAATAAGGATACAACACCAAGGTGTTCCAAATGACAACGAAAGTACTTAAAAACATGAATTCAAAAACACTCTTTCTATTAGGCCTTTTTATGCTTTCGGCCTGTGATTCACCAAGATCACAACGAGCACTTTCGGGAACATCTACAAACCCGGTAGGTATTAATCTTGGATCAACAGGTTCAACGACAGGAACAGGTACTGGCACAGGAACAGGAACGGGAACAACAACCGGTGGAACAACAACAACTCCTTCTGTTATTCCAGAAGATGCTAAACATTGTAAATTTTCAACTGATGGTGTGAACAACTTTGCTTCTAACAGTAACCACCTAGGCCCTCATACACTTTGTAAAAGCAGCACTGACGGTTCTGTTTTCTACTTTCAATTAAAAACTCCACCTGTCGGTAGCACTGGTGATGTTAATATTTGTTTTATCCCTACAACAGCAAGTGGAAGTAATTCAATTTATATCGGAAACCCAATGTGTGGGGCCTTCACTGATCCAAAGGCCGTGAAAAAAATTACTTTCGTAAAATATTCTTCTTACACAAATGCAGCTATCAACGGAGTTATGTTCTTTAAAGATACAAGTTACTACTACCCTGTCTTTAATCGAGTCATGATGACGTTAGCGGCCTACCAAGGGTGTATGAACATGCTTGCTTACGGACAAACGGCCTACTGTGATTCTTTCAAATCAGTTGGTCAATACGTCTATCAGACATTTTAAATACTAAAATTTAGTTTTTGAGTGGACCGCTGATCTGTTTGCCAAGACAAAATTCTTGAACCATTGCCATGTCATTTGTAGGGAGTCCTAGGACTGGATAAACCATTGTCTCACCTTCCGAACCTTTTCGTTTCAAACAAGAGACAATGTAGAAGAAATTTTCCGCAGCATTGTAGTTCTTAATATAATTAAAAAAAATGTCCCCTTCGTTGTCTTTATATTCAAAAACCTCGTCTGGGTGATCAAGAGTTTCTTGAAAGCATGATTCGTAATGACCAAATTCTTCAATACTTATGTCCTGATCTTTGCGTTTAATAAGGATGTGAGCAAGTAGTTTAGATTTTTTACTTTCTAAAAGTTGCAGAAAAACAGAATCCTCGTCTGTTTCAGTCTCAGAGCGTTCTGCAATAGTCTTTGGGCCTTTTTGTTTTTTTTTCCATTCAGAAACAACAAGAGCTGATCCTTGACGAAATTCATTAATAAGACCCGTAGTGTTTGTGGCCCATGCACCAAAAATAAATGAAGGTTCTCCTTTAAAAATTGAGGCGATGACGACAACCCATTCACTATTTATTCTTTTAATGAAGTGATGAAAACTCTCCCCTAGTTCATTGCTGAAACGGTAGATTTCATCAGGCGACATCAAAACATCATTCACTAATTTTTGATCTACGACTGTTTGAGCGGCATTTGTATCGTGATGAAATTCTCTCAAGTTCTGAATGTCTTTTTCAAAATATTTTACGAGTGGTAAGTGATAATCTTCAATACATTCTTCTGAACAAAAACTTTTTATTGACTGATCATCAATGAAAAAAAGAGAATCACTGCCTGTTACAGGAGTCTTGCATTCATGGCAGTAATAGAGAGGTTTTTTTATTAATGTCATTAAAGACTCAAATTTAATCCTGCAAAGAGTGAATTCGAATTAGCGCCATGGAGATCAAAGACTCCAGCGCGGGCAAGTTGTGCACTATCTTTGGCCTTTTTCATTCTAAACCTTGCCCCCATTTCCAGGTGTACAGCTGGAGCTAAACCTAAATTTAATTTAGGAGATAAAGTTGAAAAAGAAGCTTCTTCTGTTAAACCGTTCAAACTTCCTGTATCGTCTTTAGAAATTTTAAAATTTTCTGCTTCAAGTTCAAACTGAATGTCATTTGAAACCATCCATCCACCACTTACACTTAAGCGATGAACATTTCCAATCTGAAGTTCAGTTGCACGTTTGCTCTTCCCAGCTAACGTTATATCGTAACCAATTCCTAAACCGAAAGATCCAAATCTTTTTGTTGTTTCTGCCCCAAAAATTTTATCCGTACGACTTGAGGCCAGTTCATCTTTTGAAGAGAGGCGCATTCCACCATAGAGATTTAATCGAGCTTCTTCCGAAGGGCTTCCCAATCTAAGCCAGTTAAAACCTAACATTAGTTTCGGATTTCCACTTTGAGATCCTGCATCTGTGTTTGCATTCCAGTAACTTGCTTCAAAATAAAAATCTGCTGGAGTTTGAATGTGGGCAGCAACGTTCATCACTCCCAATTTTTCAGCATTGATTTCCATTGATTCATAATTGGTTATGAGGGAATAATCAGCTTTCCATGTGAGCGATTTTTGGCCACCTGGAGCAGAAGGCATTCTCGTCATCGATTTTGTCGAGCTCGAGGCAGGTGACTTCGGTGAGTCTGAATCAGATTCAGTATAATCGACAAGGGCATAGGCCGATGGAGAGGCCAGCATGATGACGGATAAAAGTGTGAGGGATGCTTTCATTTAAACCTTCCTGGTCTTAAAGAATGGGGTCCCTAAGCTGGGACACATTTTCCCTATTAGTATAAATGAGATTCTAAAAAGCTCCAAACTTCGGCAATTTTATCCGAGTAAATGAGTCCACATGTCTCTTTTCGGTAATAGTTACCCTCTCCAAAAAGATCAGCTTTCTCATTTAAGATTGAAGGAGGAAGAAATCAATGGAGGATCCGTTTGGACATGCTTTATCGACCAGAAGAATCTATGAAGGCCCTTATTAAATTAGGAACTATGGGGCACTATCCTCTCTTCCATGAATGCTGGATGAATGATCCAGACCTAAAAGAAAAACGTTTTCAGAAAATTACTGGACTGGAACGTGCTCGCGCGAAAAAACTTTTTCAAATTGTTTCCACTCATCGTCAACTAGAACACAAAAAAACAGTTTTGTTGTCCATGAATGATGATGATAGAAAAATCTTTATGAAGGCCTTTTTTAAGTTGGTTGAAGGAAAAATTCTAGATCAGCGTCCGGAGCTACAT
>CAMLRB010000175.1 GCA_946482295.1 uncultured Bacteriovorax sp.
CAGCAGTTTCTCAATGGCATTTAGACGCTATGACTGAGCATTTTAACCTAACATCTTACTTTGAAGCTCGCTTCGGAGTTAATGATCATTATGCATCCAGCAAGTTAGAGCGTGGGCGAGAACTGATGAGTTTTGCCAATATATCAACAGAAAAAACTTTGTTGATTGGCGATACAATCCATGACTTTGAAGTTGCTTGCCAATTAAAAGTTGATTGCCTATTGATTGCTGATGGTCATCAGTCGAAAGAGCGCCTACTGCAAGTCACCTCAAATGTCGTTTCTAGAGCGTAACGGAAAACACTTAAACTGCTGAATCATTAATTTATGCTCCAAGGCTTTCTCTAGAGCTAAATGAGTCCAGTTTTTAATGGCTTCTGGTGCACACTCATGCAGTTTACTAAATTTCACAACACTTAGATTTTGCAGAACGATGTCTTCAGCATGTTCGAGCGGCAAATAAAGAAAAATTTTTTGAGGAAGTGTGAGTTCGTGTTCACGATAAGTTCCTAAGGCCATGAGACAAAGATTTTGAGCATAACGATCGTAAGCATATGCTTGAGACGAACCTCTAAAAGAGTTGCGAGGTATTTGATCGAGTAAAAGAATAAGTGACAAATACTGAGATGTAGAAAGCCTATCCGCTTGTTCTAAAAGTTCTAAAGCATGATGAAGTAAGGGAGTAAATTCACGGCATTCATTATCAAAAATCGTATCATGTCCAAAGAACCATTGAGGTACTTTACGCGAGAAATAAGAGTCATCAATTTTTATTTCATCGAACCAAAAGTGATGAAGATGATCAAGATCTAACATCTGATTTATCCCGAATATAGTTAACAATTCCTTCTAAACCATTAAGTTTTGAAAAGTGATTTTTCATTAATAGCAGATTTTTTGCCAACAATTTATCAGATGAAACTTTAGTAATGGCATCACGAATAAGTTCTGCTGTTAAGTCATGTTTTTTTAGTTGATGGCCTAAGTTTAAATCCACCAATCTCTGAGCATTAACAAATTGATCATGAGCATGGGGAATGGTGATGATCGGAACTCCAAGTGCAAGTGCTTCATTCACACTGTTCATGCCACCATGGTTAATAAAAATATCAGTGAGTTTTAAGACTTCTTTTTGAGGAATTTTCGGAAAAAGATGGATATGAGAGGGAACTTTTCCAAGACTTTGAACATTCTCCTCTGATCCAACGGAAAGAATAAGCTGAAAATTTGTATCTTCTAAAAAAGCTTCAATCAGTTTTTTAAATAAGTTTATTACGTGGGGATTTTCCTTGGGGAGAATTGTTCCCATGGCCATAGTAATGACTTTTTTTTGGTCTTTTTCAAAGATTGAGAATGGAAACCAATCCTGAAGTTCTATGCTATCAAGCATTGAACCAGCGAAATGAAAATGTTTATCGTTTTCTACATCTATCTCTGGGTTAAATTCTTTAGAAGTAAAAACAATATTATGCTTACCGTATGCACCTAAAGCATCTTCAAGTTTTAGTAAAATATTAAATTTGTTTCGTAAATGTGAGATGGCCATTTGATTGGTGTGATCGATTTCAACATGATGTTGTTTCAACATTTCCTGTTTTTTATCGAGAGATAGTGCAAAGGTTGAAACTGTGCAAAAGCTGGGAATTCGATAAATCTCTCCTAGTACATACCCCCAAGGTGCCATTGAATCGTAAAGAATGAAATCAGGCTTTATTCGCTCTATTTCTTCTTGAAGAAAGGGAAGGAGACCAACGGTCGCCGGTATAGTTTGTAAGACGAAATTTTTTCCTGGGTTAAAATCAGCGGCCTTATACTCATCATAACCGTAATTGATAAAGTGCGCTCCGGTTGATTGTATCAATTCCTTTCTATCGGGGGAGCTATGGTAAAATATTTGGACTCCTTGATCACACAAAACCTTCACGAGAGGGAGTGTTGGGTTAATGTGTCCGAGTCCAAATATATTGTAGAAGATTGCTTTCACCTGATGGAAGCTATCACAGACTGGATATAGATCCATTTAATAATTTTTAACGATGGTATAGGTAAAAACCTATGTTAATGAACTACTGGTATAAAAGATTTTTTTAACTCTTCGAATATTAACTTACCTTCTTTGGACTTTATAATCTCGGGGTAGCAAACTAGCGCCAATCGATCTTTATAGGTAGGTGTACCGGAAACTTTATGAAGTCCCAAACGCTGGGCCTTGACGACCTGTGAAGGAAGAATTCCTATACCCGCCCCGGAGTCCACTAAATTGGCAATTAATTCAAGATTAGAAACCTCAATTCTGTCTTCCGGAGCATTTTTCCATCGAGCTAAAATTCCTGAAGTTTGCATCATATCTGGGTTGTAGATCAGCCTCTTACTATAACGTTTACTAGATTCCCAAACCGCTACTTCGTCATCACCAATCAACTTCGTGATGAGCCCAGGTATAGGAAGCGGATTCATAACGAGACCAAAGTCAATCTCACCTTGGGCCACTTTTTTATTAATTTCGCTCGAGGATCCATTAACTATTGTGAGATCGATGTTGGAAGAATACTGATGCATTGATTTCAAAAAACGCCCCAGCAGAAACATGCCGACAGATGGGTGACAGCCAATCTTGAAAGAAAGATTGGTTGGAGCACCTTTAATCTTAAAAAGTAATTTAAGTGCACCTTGTGCTTCTGGCAGGATAATACGTCCTTGAGGAGTGAGCTTTATTCCATTTCTGCTGCGAATAAAAAGCGGTAAGTTTAACTCTTTTTCTAGCTTTTTAATGGCCAGGGATAATGAAGGTTGTGCCATTTGTAGTTTTTCTGAAGCTTCTGAGAGTGTTTTCGAGTGGGCTACAGCAATAAAGTTCTCTAGATCTTTGAATGTGATGGACATATAGCTTTTAACCTATGCTAGTTATTGTTTATATATAATTTTTAAATGATTAGTTCTCCTTTATCAATAACAAAGTGTTTATCAAGACTTTGCTGAAGGAGAAATTATGACAACACTACAGATCGAAAACAATAATGAAATTTCAACAAATGCAATGTCTATTGCTTTTAAAGCGTTAGCAGATCTTTCGAATCAAGAAAAAAGCATTGAAACATTTTTAGATATTCCTATTATGCGAAAAATGGCTGATCAAATGATAGAGAGAAAAACTTTGCAGTTTCTTCTTCCTGCCTTTCCGGCCAAAAGCCCCAGCACTCACAAAACGGCCGGTATACATCCCGATTTAGGCGAAGTTATAGCATTAAACAATTTGAATGAAATGTGTAAAAAAATTTCTCAAGTTTATGAGCCCGGCGCAGAGGTCATTATTTGTTCAGATGGAAGAATCTTTAGTGACGTGGTCATGGTGCCTGATGAGGCCATTGATGAGTACTCTGAATGGATTAAAAATATTATCATTGAATTCAACTTGGACCATCTTTCAACTTTTGCCATGGATGACCTTTACCGCGAACTTAAAGGGCCAGAATTGAGAGAGCGTCTTATTTGGCAATATGCTAAGTCAGCGGAAGAAATTCGTTACTTAGTAGCTAACGACGAAGATTTTAGAAGTCTCTTTAATGGTGTACATAAATTCATGATTGAAGATCAAATGGGACTAACGGAAAACTTTGGTGCAAGTAAAAATCAGATTAACAAAAAAACGAAGCCTCTGACTTATGAGTTATTGAGAAGATCAGATGCCTGGTCTCAGCTATTACTCGATCATTTTGACGATGCCCTTCGATTGTCTATTCATGCTTATCCACTGACACATGAAAAGTTCGGCGTGAAACTTGTGAAATCATCAGAAAGATGGGCGACTCCCTGGCACAATGTTACGGTAAAAAAAGAAAATACATTTGAACTAATGCATTTATCAGAAGCTCTTAAATTAGGCGCGCAAAAAGTAGTGTTTCAGGAGAAGTATGTTTATTTTGAAGTCTAATATGCATCTCACCGATGCAGAACTGCTAAAGCTTGCCGGTGAATTCAGTGATAAACCGGACGCAAACGTGCAGGAAAAATTTCTGCATTGGGATTTTGGTCCCATTATGAATATGAAGTTTGATCCGGAAGCACCTAATTATCTTTTTTCAGCGGAAGCCGTTCCCTTGCATTGGGATGGAGCTTTTTATAAAGAGCCACGCCTGCTCCTTTTTTACTGTACGGAAACTGATGGTGAAGGTGGAGAAACGCTATTTTTGAACACCGAGCTTTTGTGGGCGTCCCTCACAGATGAAGAAAAAAGCGAGTGTGAAAAAATCACTCTTCGCTATACCACTGAGAAGAAAGCTCATTACGGCGGACAGATTACAGTTCCCATGGTGCAGAAACATCCGGTAACGGGAGCAACCATTTTAAGAATGGCCGAAAGAGTAGAGACGATGTTGAATCCAGTATCTCTGGAAATTCTGGGAGCTAGAGATCCGGAAGACTTTTATCTGCGCATAGTGGAGAAACTCAAGTCAGAAAATTTTCTGACTGTCCATAAATGGAAAAAAGGTGATGTCGTGATTTGTGACAACTTTACTTATCTCCATGGAAGAAACGCGCTTAGAAACAATTTAGTTAGATCATTTAAACGAATACAAATTCTTTAGGAGCATTATGAAAACGGCACAAGGAACTTCATTTCTTGATTTCAAAAAGAGCAGCAATGTTTCCGATTTTCCGGAGTCGTTTGCCGCTTACATCAAATCTTATGGAGACATCTACTTCTGGGAGAAAGGAAATTTTCATGTTGTGACGAAAGCCTCTGATGCTAGAGAAGTACTCACTTCGTCTCATTTCAGTGCAGACAGAGGAGCTTTTTTTATCTCTCGCATGCCGCAGATGGATCTCAGTCTCATTCAAGATTTTTTCGGTGTTGTAAAAAAAATGATGGTGATGAGTGATGACGGTGACCACGCCAAAAGAAGAAAGATTGCTGCCGGAGGTTTTGAAGATCACGTTCTCGAGCGATTTACAAAAACAGTTCAGGCGACAGTGAAAAGAATTGTCAACGAAGTAAAAAACAAAGATCAGTTTGAGTTTGTTGAGGCCATTAGCAAAAAATTACCTTCTACTGTTTTAGCCGATCTCTTTAGCATTCCTGAATCAGACAGAGAAAATTTCTTCAATTCGGCCAACATTATGACTGGCTTTTTTGGAGGGGCCAGCAGTTACCAAAATGCTGATGGCATTGAAGTCAACAATGCGGCGAAATCTCTTAAAGCTTATTTCGAGAAACTCATCGAAGAACGCAGAGGAGGAAAAGGCGAAGACTACGTTTCTATCCTGCTGAGAGCGCAGCCGGTGAGCGGACTTTCTGATGAAGAACTGATCTCGCAATTGATTATGATGTTGGTTGCCGGTCAGGTGACGACGACTGATCAAATTAACAATATTATGTTTTTACTCGCGAAACATCCTTCACTTCAAAGCGACATTAGACAAAATATGGAACTTCTTCCCAATGCGCTTGAAGAATTAAAACGTTTTGATCCTGCCGTTACATTTATTTTCAGAGTGGCTCGCGCTGACACTATGATTGGTGAACAGCCGATTAAAAAAGACGATGTTATTTTTATATCTACTCATTGTGTGAATCGCGATCTGCCAGCTGAGGAAAATCCTCTGGAGATCGATATCAATCGCAAGAGTTCTCACTTTGCATATGGGCATGGACCACACTACTGCTTAGGAGCAAAACTGGGGCGACTTGAAATTCGACTTTTATTTGAGGAGCTTTTAAGAGAGCTTCCGGTGTTGGAACTCGATAGAAAAAAAGAGTCGAAAAGAGATCATTACTCACTCTCATTTTCGGGTTTTGAAATATTACAGTTGTCTAAAATCTAGACAGCTCGTCTTTACCATCCTCTTGAATTCTCTAAATAAAGAACAGGCTTATAAGTTGCATTTCCCCCTGAGACGATTATCTCTCAGGGGTTCTTATGAAAAAGTTAATAGCAGCTTTATTCTTTTTTCTGCCATTCACATTGATGGCCGAGAGTCTCGATGTTGATCAACTTTCTAAATCTATTGTGAATCATAGAGAAAAAGCAATCAACCTCAATGATGTTGTTAAAAATGGTGATCATTTTCAAAAAATGCGAAAGAAAGAAAAAATCACTGCTTTAACAAACGACGAACGACAGGTTCTTCGTGAAACTTGGTTTCAACTTCTCACTCATCATGCCTCTCTTAATGAAATTATCATAGATATGGATAAAAGATTAAAAGATGAGAATGATGCTTTCTTAAAAGAAGATTACTTTACACTAATGTATTCGGCATATATGGCCCAATATAGAACGGGAATTGAATTTATCCGTGCAATGAGAACCGTTCCAACGGCGGACACTGTTCTCAATGAAAAGTTTGAAGAATTAGGACTTGAACGGCAATCATTCGCTGATTTTAAGTTTGAATATTTGAACATTCAAAAATTTACACAATACTCAGGACATAAGCTCGCTTCGTTAAGTCAGAAGAATGAACAGTCACTTCTTAATGACGGAATCAATGAGGATGAAGATTACATTGATCAGTTTAATCGTTATAAAGGAACTATTTATACAATTAAGAATGCCGGAAAAATTTCCGGTCATATTCTCTTCAAACTTTATTTCCCTATTCAGAAAGCGATTTCAGAGTGGATGGGGGATGAACGCGTGGCACGCGGAAATGAATTTCTCATTTCTGATGAACAGATTAAAACAATTCACAAAAAATTAAATCCAGGTGACGTCCTTATCGAAAGACGTGAATGGTACTTATCGAATATCGGTCTTCCTGGCTTTTGGCCGCACGCTGCCCTTTACATTGGTCGCCCGGAAGAAAGAAAGGAACTCAATGAAGATGCAGAAGTCATCGCTTGGGTTAAATCAGAAGGAATTGAAAGCGGAAGTTTTGAAGAACTGCTTGAAGCAAAATATCCAGCTGTTTACAAAGAAAGTTTAGGGGCAGATGAAACCGCTCACGACTATCGCGTTCTCGAGGCCATGAGTGAAGGAGTAGTCTTCACTAGTTTAGAGCACTCTGCAGATGCTGATTCACTAGCGGCCATTCGTCCACGACTCTCAAACGTCGATATTGCTAAAGGCCTCTTGACGGCGCTAAAATACAAAGGCCGTCCGTACGACTTCAACTTCGATTTCCGCACTGACGCCGAAGTTGTGTGTTCAGAACTCGTTTTCTACGCTTACCAGCCGACTAAAGACAAAAAAGGGATTGATTTCCCGGTAACGACAACACTAGGTCGTCCTGTTGTAACTCCGAATAACATCATCAAAGAGCTTGCTGAAACGTACGGGACGGACCGCCAACAGTTTGATTTGATTGTCTTTTTAGACGGGAATGACAAAAAGAGAGAAGCCGTGTTTTCGGACATGGAGAACCTTAAAACGACTT
>CAMLRB010000176.1 GCA_946482295.1 uncultured Bacteriovorax sp.
AGAGAGTGATCGAAGCGGTTGGAAGTATAAATTCTGAAGCTTCAGTATCAGGTCTTCTGAAACCTTCAACGAAAATAAAAAAGTTAGATAAATACAGGGCCATCCAGTTGAGCATAATTGTCGATAGAACTTCATGCACACCAAACTTTGCTTTTAAAAATCCTGATAGTCCACCATATAAACCCGAAGCTGTCATCGCCGCTAAAAGCGCGAGAGGGATATGGAGCCACATCGGAAGCTGAACGAGATAACCTACGGCGGTTGCCGTTAGAGCTCCGATAATAAACTGTCCTTCAGCACCAATATTAAAAAGACCTGTGCGAAAAGCAAAAGCAACAGAGAGTCCTGTCAGGATGAGGGGGGTTGAGCGGATGAGAACATAGGCCAGATAATTAGGTTTCGCCGTCACACCTTCCCACATGACTTGATAAGCTTCAAGGGGAGAGATGTTCGATACTTTAAGAATGATGGCGCCGATAATGAAACCAATGAGGATCGAAAATAAACTTAGAACGATTTTTTTCATTGCCCGCCTCCCATGAGGAGACCGATTTGCTCTTTGAGAGTTGAAGGAGGAATCGTTTTCAATTCTTCTGGCGAAAATTCACGATTGATTTGCCCTTCATTAATAACTGAAATGCGATCTGAGAGATTGATAATTTCATCCAACTCATATGAGATGAGAAGAATGGCCTTGCCGTCATCTCTTAACTTTAAAAGTTCAGCATGAATAAATTCAATTGCACCAACATCGAGACCACGAGTAGGTTGAAAGGCCACAAGAACATCAGGATTGTGGGCAATCTCACGGGCCAGAATAATTTTTTGCTGATTTCCACCTGAGAGGTCACTGGCCGGACATTCTAAACTTGGAGTTCTAATGTCAAAACGTTCAACCAATTCTTTGGCAAATTGAGTGATGGCATTTCTTTTAATAAATCCTGAAGTTGAAAAACGCGGAGATGAAATTTCAGGGATCACACAGTTGTCACTCACCGAATAGTCGACAACGAGACCATTTTTTTGCCGATCAGCTGGTATGATTGATATTTTGTTCTCGTATATTTTTTTAGGTGTACTGTTGGCCAGGTCTTTTGAGTTTAACAAGATTCGTCCATAATGAACTTTTCTCATTCCACCAAGAGCTTCAACTAATTCACTTTGACCATTTCCATCGATTCCCGAAAGCCCCATGATTTCTCCAGCGCGGAGTTCGAGATTAAAATCGTTGAGGGCAAAGAGATCTTTATTATTTTTTACTTTAAGTTGTTCAATGCGAAGAAGAACCGGACATTCAGTCGCAAGGGCGGCTTTTTTGCTCGTCAGCTCAACCTTTCTTCCGACCATTTTTGAAGCGAGTTCTTGTTCGCTTGTCGTTGCGACTTCTACCGTTTCAACAAAACGTCCTTTGCGAATAATCGTACACCTGTCGGCGACGGCTTTTATCTCATGCATTTTGTGTGTGATCATGAGAATGGTTTTACCCTGATCTTTAAGTTCACGAACAATGTTGAGAAATTCATCGATTTCTTGTGGGGTGAGCACGGCCGTAGGTTCATCGAAGATGAGAATTTCGGCGTGACGACAAAGTGTTTTTAAAATTTCCACTCGCTGTTGCATGCCCACTGTGAGGTCTTCAATTTTTTGATCGAGATCAAGATTGAAGCGATAACGCTCATTAATTTTTTGAACTTCTCTTCGCGATTTTGAGTAATCGATTGTACCGAGAAATTGGCGGGGTTCTAAACCTAAAATAACGTTTTGAAGTATAGTAAAGGGGCGAACAAGCATGAAGTGCTGGTGAACCATTCCAAGACCGTGAGCGATGGCATCGCGAGATGAGCCGAAATCTACGATTTCTCCCATTATTTTAATTTCACCACCAGCATCTGGTTTATGCATTCCAAAGAGTGTGCGCATGAGCGTTGATTTCCCTGCACCGTTTTCTCCGAGGAGCGCATGAACTTCACCTTTTTTTACATTGAAGGTGAGGTCTTGAAAAGAAACGCAAGTTCCAAAACTTTTAGTTAAGTTCTTTACTTCAATCGCTAGCATTTATTTAAGCGACTTTGCAAATTTAGTGTAATCTTTTTCGTTGGCCGGAACTTTGATTTTTCCGTCTGTGATTTTTTTCTTTAAATCAATAACGTCATTCATAAGGGCCATAGGAATCATTTTCATCGTTGTTGGAGCAACATCAACGGCACCATCTTTAAGACCGTAGGTAATTGTCGTCCCGCCTTTAAAAGAGCCTTTCGAGAAATCACGAACAACATTGTAGATTGCATTGTCGATTCTCTTCATGCTTGAAGTGATAACGTTTTTTGGAGCGAGGTAGTTTTGGTCGCGGTCAACCCCGATCGCGAATTTATTTTTTTCTTTAACAGCTTCAATAACTCCGTCACCAACGGCCCCAGCAGCGTGGAAAACAACATCAGCATTCTTACCAATCATTTGGTTAGCGATTGCTTTTCCTTTAGCAGCATCTGTAAAAGATTCTGCATGTTGCTCTAGAATATTTACGTTTTTGTTAGCGTATTTTGCTCCCGCCTTATATCCGTATTGGAAGGCGTGAATGATTGGAACGCTCATTCCTCCAATGAAACCGAGTGTATTGGTCTTTGTCATCTTTGCGCCGATGTATCCCGCAAGAAAAGCTCCTTCTTCGGCCTTAAACATTACACAAACAACGTTGGCCGGAGTTTTGTCTCCATATGAGTAATCGATGATCGCATATTTTTGTTTTGGGTTTTGTTTAGCAGCGAGAAGAATAGCGTCGGCCATTTTAAATCCGATCCCCCAGATAAGATCGTGTTTTGAATCTAGCAGTGTTTCTAAATTAGAAGCGTAGTCTGCGTCTTGTTTAGATTCTTGATAACTGATCTTGATCCCCATTTCTTTTTTTGTTTTTTGGAGACCTTCCCAGGCCGATTGATTGAATGATTGGTCATTAACACCACCAACATCCGTAACCATTCCAACTTTTATTTGTTGAGCAAATGTCGAATTTAAAAGTGTTGAACTAAAAAGTAAGATGACAGCGAAAACGACGTTTTTCATGTGGGTCATTCCTTGTAGGTAAATCAACTATGTCTAGGCCCGACAAAGCTATCATTAATGCCCAAAAACGGCTAGATAGATTTACAAACGAAACTTTTAGATGGTTTAATCAGTATACCCAATTACTTGAGTGAAAACTGATAGATATGCTCTAACACAGGACCTTTATGCGTAAGATCCCCGTCACAATTTTTGTTTCTTTGATGATGATTTCCCAAGCTTCTTTTGCAGTGAGCCTCGAGGCCAGTTTCTCCAGTGCCCTCGCGACGAACGTCACAGAAAAAATAAATGATTCTCGCATTCAGCAGCGAATGGAGCAAAAGCGCCAGGAACAAAGTGCTTATCTTCCGAGTGTAGGTTTAAAAGGCACCTATAACAAACAAGATAAGATAGATTCGACAAGAACGGTGGGACTGAATCTCTCCCAATCTCTCTACAACGGTGGTCGAGACTCTCTCGCGATTGAAAGTGCAAACACCAATATCGAAATAGCCCGCAATCAACGTCAAATTGATCGCAAGGCCCTTCTCCTGGATGTGATCGAAGCGTATTACACTTATTATTTGAACTTAAATGACATGAGCAACCTCGAATTGTTAAAGAAACAAAGTAAAGAGCGCTCTGATGAAATTAGAAAGCGTGTGCAGATAGGGCGAGCACGAAGGGGAGAACAGCTTCAGGCCGAAGCGCAACTGGCGAGTGTTGAGGCTCAGGCCTTCAACGGTTCGGGACTTTTACATGAAAGTGAATCGCTGTTTTATTTAATCACTGGTCTTCCTAAAGAAGATAAACCTGAAGTGCAAACTGAAACCGGAATGAATCTCCAGGCGAAAACGCTAGATGAATATTTAGCGGTCGCTCTTAACCAGGAAGATGTGAAAAATCGCCGGCTCGCACTTGAACAAATTGAACGTGAAATTAAAGTTTCAAAAAGCCATTACCTTCCAAGTTTAGATCTCACTTCCAATTATTATTTTGATCGTAACGGTGGATCGGCCGCTCAAAGAAATTCAGACTGGGATATTGGTCTGCAACTTGTTTTTCCACTTTATGAAGGGGGATTTTCTCAAGCGACTTATAGAGAAAATATTGAACGTAAAACAACAGCAACTTATGAACTCACTGATTATGAAAAAGCGATTAAAATTGAAGTGACAAAAAGATATGAAACATTCCGTCGCTACAATGATCAAATCAAAGCTTTTGATCTTGCTCTTGATAAAGGTAAACGCAGTTATGATGAAGCCGTAAAAGATTATCGCCTCGGATTGGTTTCCAATTTGGATGTCCTCTCGGCCCTAAACATTTATCTCGATAACAAACGTAACGCCGAAAAAACACGCATTCAGGCCCTCATGAACAAACACATGCTCGAAGCCGTAGTAGGAGAAATGAAGTGAATATTTCAGCAACCTCGATAAGAAATCCTGTATTCGCCTGGATGCTCATGATCGCCATGATGCTTTTTGGTTGGCTGGCCTTTAGGCAAATGGGTGTCTCACAATTACCAGACGTAGACATTCCGAACATCAACATTAGTTTAACATGGGAAGGAGCGAGCCCTGTCGTTGTTGAATCTGACGTGGTCGACATTATTGAAAGCGCCGTCATGTCTGTCGAAGGTGTCGAGACGATCACATCGTCAGTTCGTCGCGGTGGAGCTAATATCACTGTCGAATTCGGTCTCGATAGAAACATTGATAACGCTCTCAATGATATTCAAAGTAAAGTCTCTCAAGCTCAAAGACGACTTCCCGATGATGTTGATCCTCCTACTGTTTCAAAAAGTAATCCTGATGATCAACCGATCATGTGGCTTTCAGTTACGACTGACAATATGAAACCGCGGGAACTCATGGCGTTCGTTCGAGATAATATTAAAGATAAGTTTCTCACTACAAATGGTGTAGCTGACGTTATCTTATCGGGTTATGCTGACCCCAATCTCCGCGTCTGGGTTTCAGATAAAAAACTTCGTGACTACCAATTAACTGTCACGGATATCGTCAACACCATCGACAGCGAACATTCTGAAAAACCTTCAGGAAAACTAGAAAACGATAAACAAGAATTTTCAGTAAGAACTCTTGGCGAAGCACAGAGTGTAGAAGAGTTCAGTAAACTTTCTATCAATCGTCGTGGTGGGTCCGCTAACTTTATTCCGCTTCCACTCTCATCAGTCGCTACAATTGAAGATGGACTCGAAGATGTTACTCGTATCTCACGTGTAATGGGCAAAACTTCAATCGGTATAGGTATTCGAAAGCAGCGTGGATCAAACGCTGTTGCAGTTGGTGAAAACGTTATCGAAAAAATGAAACTCGTTAGTACTACACTTCCAAAAGATATGGCGATCGGTGTGAACTTCGATTCGACAAAATTCATTAAAGAATCAGTGCATGAATTGACATTCACGCTTGTTCTCGCTGCTATTTTAACGGCACTTGTTTGTTGGGCATTCTTAGGTTCATGGTCAGCGACTTTCAACGTTATTCTCGCTATTCCAACTTCGATCTTGGGGTCCTTCGTTGTTCTTCACGCTCTTGGTTTTACTCTCAACTATTTTACACTTCTTGCCCTCTCTCTCTCGATCGGGATTGTTGTTGATGATGCCATCATGGTATTGGAAAATATTTTCCGGCATTTTGAAATGGGGAAGAGTAAGCGAAAAGCATCATTTGATGGTGCTAAAGAAATTACATTCGCGGCGATGGCCGCCACTGTTGCGATCATTGCGATCTTCTTCCCAATTGCTTATATGAAGGGGATCATCGGGAAGTACTTCTATCAGTTTGGGGTCACGATTTCCGTTGCGGTATTCCTCTCTCTTGTAGAGGCCCTTACTCTCACACCAATGCGTACTTCACAATTTATGGTGAAGCATGAACGTTCAACCCGCATCGGACGCTGGATGGATGAGACGTTTGCCTGGTTTGAAAGTGTTTATAAAAAATCTCTTCCTTGGGTTGTTGCTCATCGCTGGATAGTAGTCTTTTCCTCACTTTTTATTTTCGCTGCTTCGGGATCTCTCCTTTTTAAGTTAAGAAAAGAATTCGTTCCGGCCCAAGATCAAAGTTCCATCATGCTTCGTCTGAAAACGAAAGAAGGATCATCGTTATTCTATACGGATCAAAAAGTAAAAGCGCTGGAAGATTATTTAAAAACACGTCCAGAGATTGAGCGTTTCTTCGTTTCTATTGGTGGTTTCGGTGGTGGTGAGTCCTCAACGGCGAATGCCTTCGTTACATTAAAAGATAAAAAAGATCGTAAACTCTCTCAACAGGAACTTATTAAAGTTATTCGTGATGATTTAAAAGATTTTAAAGGTGGAAAAGTTATCGTTCAAGATACATCGCTTTCAGGGTTTGCCGGAAGTGGACGCGGATTTCCAGTTGAAATATCCATTGCAGGATCGAGCTGGGAAGGCCTTATTAAAACAATCACTGCGACGATGAAAGATATGGAAGATTCTGGAAAGTTTTTAGATATTGACTCGAACTATCGTCAAAGCATCAAAGAACTTGCCATTATTCCGAATCGAGATAAAGCACGGCTTCGTGGAGTTTCAATTTCTGATCTAGGCCTTACCATGAATACTCTTGTTGGAGGAGCCGTTGCTGGTAAATTTACAAAAGATGGACACCGTTACGATATCCGTATACGAATGGAAAACATGACGGCCAACGAGCCGGATATTGAACGAATTAAAAATATCCAGCTTCGAAACAATAGAGGGGAACTCATCAGACTCGCTGATATTGCGGAAGTTAAATTTGTTGATTCACTTCAATCAATCACTCGTCAAGATCGCATGCGCTCGCTTCGAGTCTACGCCAATATTAAAGAGGGGCTTTCGCAAGCACAGGCCCTTGATGATGCAAAAGCGATTGCTCAAAAACACTTGGAACCAGGCTCACTCATTCTCGATACGGGGAGTGCGAAGACTTTTAAAGAATCATTTGAAAGTTTAATTTTCGTTTTAATTTTAGGTATTGTTATCTCGTACATGGTTCTCGCTTCTCAGTTTAACAGCTTCGTTGATCCCATAACCGTACTCGTTGCCCTTCCATTCTCGGTATCAGGAGCGTTCATTGCTCTCTTCTTAACGGGGCAGTCGATTAACATCTATTCAATGATCGGGATTATTCTCCTCATGGGGATCGTAAAGAAAAACTCAATCCTTCTTGTAGATTTTACAAACCAAGTTCGAGATCATGAGAAGTTGGATATTAATCACGCGCTTTTTGAAGCTTGTCCAAAAAGATTGCG
>CAMLRB010000177.1 GCA_946482295.1 uncultured Bacteriovorax sp.
ATTAATAAGCATTCCAACTGAAACAAAAAAAACGGCCGAAAAAAGGTTTTTGATTGGCTCAAGGAGTATTTCAATATTTTTTCTTTCTCGGGTCTCCGCTAATATTGACCCCATAATGAATGCCCCTAATGGAGCAGAAAAACCGACATTGGTGGCAATGATAACCATTAGCAAGCAAAGTGCTAATGACACGACAATCGTCGTTTCACCAGTGAGTTGTTTTCTTATGATATTTAAAAAGAGTGGAATAATGTAAATTCCCACAAGAAACCAAATTGTAAGGAAAAAGCCTAATTTGAATGTGGCAGATGCAAGTGCGCCACCTGAGAGAGTATTGCTTACGGCCGCGGTCGTAAGAAGAACGAGTAGGAGAATAGCAATTAAGTCTTCGACAATTAAAATTCCAAATACAAAGTTAACGAATTTTTTTCCTTTCATGCCAAGTTCATCAAAGGCCCGAACAATGATGGTGGTTGATGAAATTGAAAGAATACCTCCCAGATAAAGACTGTCGATATTTTTCCAACCTAGCAGTTTGCCAGTTGTGAAACCAATTCCCACCATAAAAGCGGCTTCAAATAATGCCGTTATACTTGCACTTTTTCCGACTCGAGAAAGTTTTTTAAAGCTAAATTCCAACCCTAGACCAAAAAGCAAAAAGATGACGCCGATTTCTGCCCAAATATGAACGGATTGTGTGTCTTTAACTCGAATAAAAAAGGGAAAATAGGGACCAAGAAAAAATCCTGCAATGAGGTAACCTAGGACTAGCGGTTGACGTAATTTTTTAAATATAAGTGTAACCACGGCAGCGGTTATGAGAATGAAGCCAAGGTCTTTTATCAGAATAGGTAAATGATTCATAAAACTAAAGGATCTCGTATTTTTTGAAAAAGATTTCCTTAAAAAGTTTAACCAAAAAGTGTGTAAAAAAATACTTTTAACAAAATAAAACTTATGAAAAAATGATGAGATGAAAAATGTTCGTATCTGCGTCTTAAATTACCAGCAACAAAACGTTGAAAGCTATGAAGAGTGGTCCGACCATTTAATTAGTTGCATTGATGTAGCTTCGGAAAATGGATCTGATTTTATTGTCTTTCCAGAATTTGTAACCATTCCGCTCCTGAGTTTAGAAAAGAGTAAATTAAATGCTGATGAATCACTGACAAAATTATCGAGCTATACAGAGAAATTTTTGGCCTTAATGAAGCATGAAGCCCTTCAGAAAAAAATAAACATCATTGGTGGAACTCATCTGCTCTTCGATGATCAAGGCTTGATCAAGAACGTATGCCATCTTTTTACAAGACAAGGTGATATTTTCAAGCAAGAAAAAATTCATCCCACTCCAAATGAGCAGATCGCTTGGAAAGTCAAAGGTGGAAACGAATTAAAAGTCTTTGACACTGATTGTGGAAAAATTGGAATTCAAATTTGTTATGACTGCGAGTTTCCAGAGCTCTCGAGAAAACAAATTAAGGAAGGAGCACAAATTCTTTTTGTTCCGTACTCTACAGATACTCGGCATGGACATTTGAGAGTACGAATTTGTGCGCAAGCACGCACTATTGAAAATCAATGTTATGTTGCTTTATCGGGCAATGTTGGACATCTAAAAAATGTTTTTAATGCTGATATTAGCTATGCTCAAAGTTGCATTCTCACACCATCTGATTTCTTTTTTGATCGTGATGGAATTGCAGCAGACACCGAGGCCAATATTCCGATGTTTGCCTTTGCAGACCTAGACCTCGAAAAACTTTCTTTTGCACGCAAACAAGGGAGTGTACAGAATTTAAAAGATCGTCGCCTTGATCTCTATCAGGTTAATTGGTCTGGGAAATAATTATTTGTTACTCCGCTCTTTAAGATTTTTGATAAAGTTTTTAACAAACTTTTCGTCTGTGATTTTTTCATTCAGTTCTTTAATCGATTTCGTGATTGCTCTAGAATAATAGTCGACTTCTGCTTTTTCATTTTCAAATTTTGTATGAACGGGAAGTCTTGTTCGCCAAAAAGTGTCTTTAGCGAAATGTTGGGGAAGATAACTTAAAAGATCCAGTGCCGAACTTGGCATCAGACCAATTGAGATATGCATTGATTCTGCTCTTGTACGTGCGACATGCCACCATCCCGATGGTATGTAGAGAAAGTCGCCCGCTTCTAGAGTGACATTTAGTTCGATATTTGTTTTTTCTTTTTCAAAACCCATGTCTTTAGGAATGTGGGCCATCACTGGATTAGGATGAATTGTGTTTGGGCGGATCGTATAGTGTTTACTGCCTTTAGTTTGAATGATGAATACTTCTTCAATGTCATAGTGCCATCCAAAAGCATTATTGTTGGCAGGAGTACAATAAAGTTGAATATCAACAGGAGTATAAAAAGCGTGTGAGAAATCGTCAGCGAGTGATTTTAGTTTGGGATGCGAGAGTTCAGCGTACCTCAGCAACAAAGTATGTCCGAGTTGATGATGCCTTATGGCTTCAGGATAACTGAGATCTACATAATCTTTAATCACTCGACCTTCTTGGACAATTCTCAGCTTTGATTTTTTAGCATTCAGAACTTCTTCGACTATTGACCAAGTCAAAAACGATTGCAACTCAGAACCACCGTGTGGCATTGAAAAAGGCATTTTGCAAAAATGTTTTTCTAAAAAATCATCTAGTGGAACATCTTTTAGAAGCTGCTTTAATATTTTCAACGAGTGACCTTGTTTAAACTAACTGCGTTTATTTCATACATCATAGAACCCGTGGGGCATTTTTTCTAGAGAGTTTGACTGAGTTTGGGAAAAAGATTCAAGGAATATTAAGATAGGCCTAAAAGGGTTGGCATCGTTTTGGCAAATGCCACATCGTTTTTCAATGATTAGAGAAACGGGAGCGTCATGAAAATCCAGAGCATTAGAACGATCGCTGGTCCAAACATCTACCATAATCGACCAGTTCTTATTATGACTCTAGAGCTAGAAGATCTCACTGATCGCTCTAGCGATAGCATTCCAAATTTTACGACTAATCTCACAGCTATGCTTCCAGGTCTTCATGAGCATCGATGTTCACCTGGTTATGTTGGTGGTTTTGTCGAACGCCTTAACAAGGGAACCTACTTTGCTCACATCGTTGAGCATATTGCTCTCGAGCTCTCTGAGTTAGTAGGGATTGGGGTGGGATATGGAAAATCCATTTACGGAAATGCTCCAGGTCTTTACCAAGTTATTATTCGCTACAAAAACGAAGAAGGCATGATGGAAGTTTTAAAAGTGGCCGTAAAACTTGCTGATGCAATTGCTCGTGGAGAAACTTTCGATCTTGAAGGTGCGATCATCACCATTAAAAATAAAATCAGAAAAAATGAATTTGGCCCGAGCACTCAGGCCATTCTTAAAGCGGCAACTGTCAGAAATATTCCATGGAAGAGACTGAACGAATTCAATCTTGTTCAACTCGGCCATGGAAAGTATCGCAAATTTATTCAAGCAACGACAAGTTCACAGACAAGCGATATAGCTGTAGATATTGCTCAAAATAAGGACCTGACAAAAAACTTTTTACGAGCAGGAGCTATCCGAGTTCCTTATGGAAGAGTCGTTCATACACTTGAAGAAGCAATTGAAGCCTTTAATGAAATTGGTGATGCAGTCGTTGTCAAACCTTTCGATGGTAATCACGGTCGTGGCGTTTCGATCAATCTTAAAACCAAAGAAGAGATAGCTACGGCATATGAAATTGCTCATGCAGAATCTAATGCAGTTTTAATTGAAGAGTATTTTAAAGGATTAGACTATCGAGTTATTGTTGTTGGTGGAAAAATGATAGCGGCAGCATGGAGAGAAGCCGCACATGTAATCGGCGATGGAATTCACAATCTCGCAGAACTTGTAGCTCTAGAAAATATGAATCCCAAGCGCGGTGAAGGTCATGAAAAACCTTTGACCAAAATTTCTTTTGATCCAACAAATGAATCACTCCTTAAAAAGAATCAAATTAGCCTCGATATGATTCCACTCAAAGGACAAAAAATATATTTGAGAGAAACCGCTAATTTGTCTACCGGTGGCACGGCGACTGACGTGACTGATCATGTTCATCCAGAAGTAGCACTCCTTTGTGAAAGAGCGGCGAAAATTATTGGATTAGATATTTGTGGAATCGATCTTGTAATGGAAGATATTTCAAAACCACTGGCCGGACAAATCGGTGGAGTTATTGAAGTCAACGCGGGACCTGGAATTCGTATGCATCACTATCCGAATGCAGGGGCCGCTCGTGATGTCGGTGGGGCCATTGTTGATTTTATGTATCCAGGTCATCACAACGGACGCATTCCGATTATCTCTATTACCGGTACGAATGGAAAAACGACAGTTACAAGACTGATAAGTCACATTGTCGCTCAAACTGGAATGACGGTTGGAAGTACGACGACCGATGGAATTTACATCAACAATAAACGAGTGACAGAAGGGGATACAACGGGGCCAATTTCTGCTCAAAACATTCTCTTTGATCCTTCAGTTGAGTTCGCTGTTTTCGAAACGGCAAGAGGTGGAATTGTTAAAAGAGGACTAGGTTATGATTGGTCAGATGTAGGAATTATTACCAACATAACTGCTGATCATCTTGGCCAAGATGGAATTAATTCTATTGAAGATGTTTTAAGAATAAAATCTTTAGTCGTCGAGAGAGTGAGAAAAGGGGGGACTGTCATTTTAAATGCTGACTGTCCGGAGCTAGTAGAGCTTGCTCAAAATTCTCAAATGGAATTTGATCAAAAACAAATTATTTTTTTCTCAGTTAAAGAAAATTCCGAAATCATAAGTGAACATGTGGCACAGGGGAAAACTGCCTTTTACCTTCGAGATAATCGAATTTATCAATCTTATGAAGGTATCGAGCGTTTTGTCGTTCAGGCACATGAAATACCAATGACCATTCACGGTTCTGCACTCTTTAATGTTTCAAACGCTCTTGCGGGGATGGCGGCCTGTAAAGCAGTAGGACTTCCTTACAGTGTCATTCTGGATGGTTTAAGAACCTTCGACTTGAATGAAAATAATCCAGGACGAACAAATATCTATCAGATTAATGATGCTTTCGTTTTACTTGATTATGCTCATAATCCAGATGCCCTTCTCAATATAGGCGATATGGTTTCAAAATGGGATGTAGATAGTCTCACGGGGGTCATAGCTGTACCAGGTGATCGATCTGATGATCTCATCAAAATGTCTGGAGTTGCTGCTGCTCATATTTTTAAGAAAATTATTATTCGTGAAGATGAAGATCTACGCGGGCGTAAGCCTGGAGAAGTTGCTCAACTCATTCAAACGGGTGTGTCCCAGGAGAGGACTGATAGTGTTAGCACCATTATTCCAAATCCTTATGAAGCTCTGACTGCAGCGATAAAAGATCTAAAATCTCAAGAGGTGGTTGCCTATTTTTATGAAGATTTTAAAAAATCAGAAGCTCTTTTGATTCAGTTGGGGGCATTCAAAATTTCTTCTTCTAAACTTGCTCAAAAAAATTACAGGCATTACATCGAAACAGATAATCTCGATAGTTATCAAAAAAACCATCATGAGGAACGACCATGGCATCAGCATTAATTATTCATAATGTTCAGGTCTATGAACCAAGGCCAATTGGTGTGATGGATGTTTTATGCATCAGAGGGGCGATTGTTAAAATATCTCCTCATAACATTGAAGCAAGTCCACTTCGTGACCTTGGATTGAAAGTTGAAGAAATTGAGGGGAAGGGAAGGATTTTGGCCCCAGGGTTGATTGATCCGCATGAACATATTATTGGTGGAAGTGGGGAAGAGGGATTTGCTTCTCGATCGCCTGAAATTGGACTTAATGAAATTGTTCGTGGTGGGATTACCACTGTTGTAGGTTGTCTTGGCGTGGATACATACACCAGAAATATGCCTTCATTGCTTGCTCAATGCAAAGTTTACAATGAAGAAGGAATCACTGCCTATATTTACACCGGTGGATACAATGTTCCTCCAGCTACACTTACAGGTGAAGTTCTTACAGACATGATCCTCGTAAGAGAAGTTATTGGTGCAGGTGAGATAGCTGTCTCTGATATTCGTAGTTGTAAAGCTTCCAATCGTGAAATCGCAAAAATAGTTTCGCAGGCCTATAACGGTGGAATTCTCACAGGTAAAGCAGGAGTTACTCATTTGCATATGGGAGATGCCAATTCCTATTTTGATCCCGTCATTCAAATGCTTGAAGAGCATGATCTTGATATTGAATCTCTTTATCCTACTCATGTTGAACGTAATGAAAAACTTCTCAAGCAATCCATAGAGGCGACAAAAAAAGGGATGACGGTTGATTTTGATGTTGGTGAAGATGATTTTGATATTCATCTAAAAACATTTATTAAATATAACGGGGATATGTCTAAACTGACTATTTCATCAGACGCCTCTTTTGTTTCACCGTGTGTAGTGTACGAGCAGATGAGAAAAGTCATGCGTGTTCTTAATCTCAAGTTCGAACAAATTCTTCCTTTAGCAACCACAAATACTGCTCGTGTTCTGAATTTAAAACCTAAGGGGCATATAGGTGTTGATTGCGATGCCGATTTCATTATTGTGGATCCTTCATCGTATGAACTAAATTACGTCATTGCGAAGGGAGAAGTCTTTATGCGGGAAAAAAGTTTATGTCATCAATCGAAATGTTTAATTAACTCTAACCGGGTCATAGAAAGATATGGGCAGAAAAAAGTTTCAGGGCAGATTGATCATAATCGGCGGCCATGAAGATAAAGAAAATGATAGTGAAATTCTCTCTAAAGTGGCTCATGACGTAGGTGATGGAAAACTCTGCATCGTCTCAGTAGCTTCTACTGTTGGAGATGAATTGTGGGAAACTTACAGAAGAGTTTTTAAAGAACTCGGAGTAAAAAAATTAAGTCACCTTGATGTTGTTCACCGACAAGAATCTGTTGATCACAAGGCCTACAATGCCGTGAAAGACGCGAGTGCTGTTTTTTTTACTGGTGGTGATCAACTTAAAATTACCAGTGAACTTGGTGGGACATTAATTCTCGATCGTATTATCGAGATTTATAGAAAGGGTGGAATCATTGCTGGTACTTCAGCAGGGGCATCGGTAATGGGTGAGACTATGATGGTGCAAGGAAGGTCAGACGCTTCTTTTCGAATCGGATCTTCACTCAAGATGTCCCCAGGATTAGGGCTCGCTTCGAATATGCTAATCGATCAGCATTTCGCTGAACGCGGACGAATTGGACGTTTGTTAGGAGCGACTGCTCATAATCCTAAATATC
>CAMLRB010000178.1 GCA_946482295.1 uncultured Bacteriovorax sp.
ACCGTCACATTCCTGATACTAAGTTCAGTATGGATGTGCGCATTGTCGCCACAACGACTAGAGATTTAGGAGTTCTTGTGGCCAGCGGTGATTTTGATCGTGAGCTTTATGAATGTATTTCGAAAGCAACTGTCTTCATCGAACCTCTTCGTCGTCGCGCCGATGACGTCGATCTTCTTGTAGATTATTTCTTGAAAGCAGAATGTAAAAAGCAAGGTCTTCTTTTAAAATCGTTTGCTCCAAAGCTTATGGACAAACTTAAAAAGTATGACTGGCCAGGTAACATAAAAGAACTTCGCCTTTGTGTTGAGCGTGCGGTTCTTTACAATCCTAAGGCGCATGTTATAACTGACATCGAGATTGAAGACTCAGCTTCACCGCTAGTTGACCTCTCAGAAAAGAAAAGAATGTTTGGCGATTTACCTTTTGTGAGCGATCATAACATCTCTTTAAAAGATCGTATGTCGCTTGTAGAGAGAGAAATGATCCACTCTGAAATCAGAAGATGTAACGGAAATAAATCCAAAGCTGCTAAAGCAATGGGTATTTCACGTGAAGCTCTCCGTAAGAAATTACTGATGAGCACGGAGATTTTAAAATCTCTTAATCTATCTGAGGAAGAGCGCGTGAAATTCCTGAAAGAGGATGATGAATTCTCAAGTGCTGCTTAAGGGAGAATAGGAATTGGGGTCACTGAGCGCTTTTTTCGCCCATCTTAATGTCAAGGATGTGATCGACATCCTTGTCGTTTCCATCTTGATCTATCAATTACTACTTATTGTTAGAGGAACCAAGGCCGCACAAATGATTGTGGGTCTTGGTGCTCTTTTTGGCCTTTTTTGGTTAGGGATTACTTTTAAGCTTTATTCGTTAAACTGGGTTCTGGCCCACCTCTTCGATTCATTTTTTATTATTGTTGTTGTGCTCTTTCAGGATCAATTTCGTAGCGCACTCGCCTCAGTGGGGACAAAAAAAAATATCCTTACGCTCTTTTCAAAAGATGAACATGATTTTGAAATTGATGAAATTGTCGAAGCGTGTGGCGCACTTTCAAAAGAAAAAATCGGAGCGCTGGTTGTTATAGAACGCACCCATGGGCTTCTCAATTACGTTAATACGGGTACAAGATTAGACTCGCGTATTCATTCTGATATTATTTATTCTATATTCGAATCGAGTTCTTCATTGCACGACGGTGCTATTATTATTCAAAATAGTAAGATCTCCGCTGCAGGATGCTTTTTGCCTCTCTCAAAAAACTTTGATATTGAAAGACACTTGGGAACTCGTCACCGTGCGGCCTTAGGTCTAACTGAAGTGACAGATGCCCTCGTCATCACGTGCTCGGAAGAAACCGGCAAGATTAATCTCTGTGTAGAAGGAATTTTTTATCTGTGTAAAACTGAAAAAGAACTCGGACAATACCTTCGACATATTTGGAGCAATGAAAGCCTTGATCATTCATTACGCCCCATCAAGACTAAGGATCTCGTAAGGTGAAATTAGAACGCACCCAGCGGCATACACTCAAAATTATTTCACTCTTTTTTGCCGTCTCATTATGGTTCTACGTCCTCAATTCAGAGCCTATTGAACTTGAAAGAAAAATGCCTGTCGAATTTATACTCCCGAAAGGATATGCAATTTCCAGCATGACGGAGAGACAAGTCTCTTTAAAGCTTAAGGGATCAAAAGCTTTTATTGGAAATGTTTTTTCGAACAAAGAGAAAATCACTATTGACCTCAATCCTTATTTCAAAAAATATGGAAAGAATTTCAAAGTCGCCTTTCATCCGACTCAAATACATGTTCCTTTTGGAGTTGATGTTCTCGAAATTTCTCCCAAAGAAACCCTTGTCGAACTCGATCGACTGGTGCAAATGGAACTCCCCATCAACGTGCAATATATTGGGAGCGTTCCTTATGATCGCAAGTTTGTCGAAGTGGGCATTGAACCATCGAGCGTCATGATTTCAGGCCCCATCGAAGTCATTCGTAAAATATCTCGAGTGCACACCAATCCAGTTAACCTTTCCAACATAGATCGCGAAGAGGGTGTTGTTCAACTTCCTCTTGATGATATTGATCCTCGTCTTAACTTCGAAGAAAAGCCTCGAATCAAACTGCGTTACAAAGTCCAATTGGTGGTCCCAAAACGTAAAACAGAAAAATAAGTAGGTTTCTAGAATGTCCGCTGTTAGTCAGAACAATCTTGCCTAAATGAAGAGAATTAGGCACATTGTTCAAAGATTTTTACGCAACTAAAAATAAATCTCTATAGCAATGAAAGGTGTGAACTATGTCAGAACGAAAATTATTTGGAACAGATGGCATTAGAGGCAAGGCCAACGTTTATCCGATGACAGCGGAAGTTGCAACGGCCCTTGGTCGAGCAGTGACTCATTATTTTCAATCCATCAATCCTCTCAATACAAATCCCTTAATCATTGTTGGAAAAGATACAAGACTTTCTTGTTACATGCTCGAGATGGCCTTTGCTTCTGGAGTTTGCTCACAAGGAGGGGCCGTTATTCTCACTGGACCACTTCCCACTCCAGGTGTCGCTTTCGTTACGCACTCGATGCGTGCTGATGCCGGGGTTATGATCTCTGCTTCTCACAATCACTTTCAAGATAACGGAATTAAAATTTTCGATGCTAAAGGATTCAAACTTCCAGATTCAGTGGAGCTTGAACTTGAACGTCTTATTATGCATCCAGAACTCATGCCGCAAAAAGTGGGTGGGCAGCTTGGAAATGCAGAACGTTTAAAAGAAGTTTATGGTCGCTACATTGTTCACGTTAAAAGTGCTCTTTCATACGATTACGACCTTGAAGGAATGCGTATCGTCCTCGACTGTGCAAACGGAGCTGGCTACAAAGTAACGCCAATGATGTTCCAGGAATTAGGTGCAGAAGTTTTCCCAATTGGAATTTCTCCTAACGGCGAAAACATCAACAAAGGCTGTGGCTCTCTTCATCCAGAAGCGGCCCGCACAGAAGTTCTTAAATACCGCGCTGACATCGGAATCTGTATTGACGGTGATGGTGACCGTGTAAGTGTGATAGATGAAGAAGGAACAATTGTTGATGGTGATAAAATCATCGGTCTCTTTGCTAAACTTCTTCTCTCAAGAGGCGAACTCAAAAAAGGCGATACCGTTGTTGGTACAGTTATGAGTAACCTCGGACTTGAACTCTACATTAAATCATTAGGTCTCAACTTTCATCGTACAAAAGTTGGGGACCGTTACATCATCGAATATATGCGCGCTCACAATTGTATTCTCGGTGGCGAGCCATCGGGACACATTATTTTCAGCAAACACGCAACGACAGGAGATGGGGCACTCGGTGGATTAAAAGTTATCGAGTCGATGAAATATTTCAATATGCCTTTGAAGACTCTAGTGGAAGAAATTGAGCTCTTTCCTCAATTCATTAAAAACGTTATCGTTAAAGAAAAACCAGCACTCGAATCAGTAAAGCCTATTGAAGAGGCGATTAAACTTGCTGAGAAAAAGCTCGCAGGTCGCGGTCGTGTTCTTCTTCGTTATTCAGGAACAGAACCTCTTCTGAGAGTTATGGTTGAAGGCGAAAATGCAGAGCTTGTTGAAGAAGAATGCAACAACCTCGTTGCCGTTGTTACTAAAGAGATCGGCTAGTAAGCTGATACAGGAGAATTAAATGATCCCAAGATTAGGTGTAAATATTGATCACGTGGCCACTCTCAGACAAGCTCGTGGTGAAGAATATCCAAGCGTCGTTGATGCTGCTCAAGTCTCTCTTTTAAATGGAGCAGACCAAATTACGATTCACCTTCGTGAAGATCGTCGTCATATTCAAGATACAGATGTTGAAGCTGTAAGACTTGTTACCAAGAGATTTGGAAAACCCTTAAATCTTGAAATGGGTGTGAATCCTGAGATCGTTGAGATCGCGATTGCTTCTTCACCAGAATGGATTTGTTTAGTTCCAGAAAAAAGAGAAGAAAAAACAACAGAAGGCGGACTTGATTTATTAGACGATCAAAACTTCATTCGCGTTGAAGAAGCAGTCAGAAAATTAAAAAGCTCAATTAAAGATGTAAAAATCTCTCTCTTCCTTGAAGCAAAAATCGAAGTCCTCATTCGTGCAACTCAATTAGGTATTGATGCTGTTGAAATCCATACAGGAGAGTATGCACGTATTCATGCTAATGGAGACGATATCGGCCGCTTCATCGAACAATACAGGGCCGCCAAAGAATTTTTAACAAATAATAAAATTGCCACACACGCAGGTCATGGACTGACTGAAGATAGTGTTAAGCCACTTCTTGAATCGAAAATATTTGAAGAATACAACATTGGACACTGGATTATTTGTCATGCTCTTTTTCATGGGCTCTCAACGACGATCAAGAATTTAAAAACACAATTCGAAGCTCATCCTCTAAGATAAGGAGCACTCATGATGTTAGTGCGTTCTTGGAAAAAAGTTTTAGAATCAGACCTCGCCAATATTGCGAGTGAAATGAAGGAAGTCATCGAACCTCCAAGTGTCATCATTCTCGATGGTGTTGTAGGCGCAGGTAAAACAACTTTCACTAAATATTTTCTCGGTAATCTCACAACGGCGAGCCCGACCTATTCAATCGTTAATGAAGTGGACAATATTCTTCATGCTGATCTTTATCGTATAGAAAAAAAAGATGAACTCACTTATTTAGAAATTCCAATGTACTTAGAAGAGAAAGACTATTTCTTAATTGAGTGGGGAATGCCTTATCTGCGTGAGCTGCAAAAAATTATCGGTGATGAATTTAAATACTATCACCTCAAAATCGATATCAACGATAACCAGACTCGTCAGTTTTATCTTTCAAAAATTGTGTAATTTCGCGCGTGATTTTTCAGTTAAAAGCGGGCAAACAATTCCTACTAAAACGCTTCGGTAGAATTATTTTTTGCAAATAAAATCCCACTGAATCAAGTGACCTAATCTATCGGTTTTATTGAGAAATCACCCGATCTTGACGCTCGAGATTATCTTAATTTCAAGGCCTTAGGCACAAATTTTAGAATTTTGTTGGTTGACTTCTCTATTTCCCGCACGTCATACTATTCTTGGTAGAAGTGATTCTTTTAGAAGAGAATCAGTTTTGTTGAGGGCGCAAGGATTAGCCTCCTCTAGAGACGACACACGATTTTCTAAAAGAATTTTTTCGAACAGCTTAGACCAGATCAATTGGATTTTTTATGGAGGAAGACCAATGAGACTTACATCAAAAGGACGTTACGCAGTTAGAGCAATGCTAGATCTTACGACTCATTCAAATGGGAACCCTGTAAGACTTCAAGAAATTTCTACAAGACAAAACATCAGTCTACATTACTTAGAGCAACTTTTCAGAAAGCTAAGAAATGGCCAAGCAGTTAAGTCAGTACGTGGACCAGGCGGCGGATATGTTCTCGCTCGCAATATGGACCAAATTACAATTAAAGACGTTCTAGACTGTGTTGGTGAAAACATCAACCCAGCTCGCGATATCCTAGGAACAGAAGCAGAAGCTGCGAATTCACTTGAATTCCACCTTTCTAAAAACTACTTCATGAACCTTGGTATTATCATGAAAGAATATCTTGCTACGACTTCACTTGGTGACTTAGTAAGAAAAGCAAAAGAAACTGAAACTGAAGCAGGAATCAATCAAGGGTCAGACGCTTCTCAAGCGGGAATTATGACTTCTTCGATTAGAACTCCAGTTGGAGAGATCAATCAGTAATCGTTTCTATTTCGACTACAATGCAACGTCCCCGCTATCCCCAAAGGTCATAGACTTTTTAGGAAGCGGGGATTTTTCTTTTGGTAATCCAGCGTCTCTTCATCAAACTGGAAGAAATGCGAGACGGGCCATTAATCAAACTACAGATTATCTTCACAAACTTTTTTCTCTCGATAAAAAACAATTTGATCTTATCTACCACTCTGGTGCGACAGAAGGGATTAACATGTTTTTTAAAGGCCTTGCTTTTCAAGGCTTCAAAGATAAAAAAACATATACATTTTTCTTTTCAAAAACTGATCACGCTTGCGTCTTCAATCTCAAAGAAGATTTGGAAATTCTCGGACACCAAGTTTTTTATTTTGACGTCGATAAAAATGGCGCATTTGATATTGATCAACTGATAGAGAAGATGAAGAAGACAGAGAATCCTGTCATGAATTTCACTTCAGTGAATAATGAAACAGGTGTTGTATGGCCATGGGAATGGGCCCAGAGAATTGTACGTGAAGCAGGTGCACTTGTTCACGTCGATGCTGTTCAAAGAATTGGTAAAGTTCTTGATTGGCAAAATCTCCCTACGGACTTAAGTGCTTTTACTTTTTCCGGGCATAAATTTGGATCCTTAAAAGGAATTGGTTTTACCTTCCTTAAAAAAAATATTGCTTTATCTCCGCTTATCATTGGCGGCACTCAACAAAATGGAAAACGTGCTGGTACAGAAAACGCACTAGGTGTTTGCACTCTAAAGCTAGCGCTTGAAGATTATGAAGCCCAATTTTCCGGACTAGAACTTAAACAAGCTCATAAGCATCTCGAAGAAAAAATTCATACTATCATTAAAGGTTTTGCTGAATTAGTGGCCCCTGAGGCAGAAAAAAATCTCAATACTTTTTTTGTTGTTTTCCCTGGAATGAAAGCAGAAGTCCTCAGCATGAATTTTGATATGGAAGGCGTAGATCTTTATACAGGCTCTGCTTGTTCATCAGGTGTCATCAAAGAAAATCGAGTACTCATTGCCATGGGATATTCAAAAGAAGACTCACGTGCGGCCTTGCGTTTTTCATTTTCACCATTCATGAGTTTTAATGAAGCAGTTGAGTATGGAAATCAAATTGAGCGAATTTTAAAGACATTGATAAAATAAAAAAGGCCGCTTATGCGGCCTTTTTTATGTTAGTCGCGACGACCACCTGACATACGTAGAATGATTAAGAATAAGTTTATGAAGTCCATATACAATTTAAGCGCCCCAAGAATCGTGATACGTCCACGCTCTTCAGCATTGATTGCATGTTGTCCCATCATCTTGATCGCCTGAGTGTCGTAAGCTGTTAGACCTGCAAAAACTAGAAGCCCAACAATGCTGTAAACGAGTCCTGCCGTTCCACCCATCATCACTGGGAAGAACAGAGCAAGAAGAGAATAACCAACCATTCCGAATAAACCCATCATGCAAAAAGATCCAACGGGGCCAAGATCTTTTTTAGTGATATAGCCAAAAGCAGAGAGTCCTGCAAAACCTACTGACGTA
>CAMLRB010000179.1 GCA_946482295.1 uncultured Bacteriovorax sp.
ATTTTATAACTTCCGTCGACTCAGTTGAAGGTGAAGCTATTTTTCAATCATTTTTGATCGAGAAGAGACGTTTCAATGAAGAGGAAAAGTTAATAGGCAAGAAGTTAAATAAAATGTGGCAACAGAAGCCTCTCGATAGAAAACTTCAGAAGAAGCTTTTTGATGAATCAGCAGATTCAATAGAGCGCTATAAAAGGAATACGAAAAAAATCTTTGGAAAACATTATTTAAAGGTCCAAAAATTTTCTGAAGAATTTAATCATTCGATACAGTTGTACTCTAGGGATATGCCAGTAAGTGTAGAAATTGCGTTTTAGGATGCCTACAGTTAGTCTGAAGAATGATTTTGAGAGTTGGTTTAGGGAATGTGCAAACTGAAAGTTATTTTTTAGCAACGAAACTTGTAATTGATGCTTTCTAATTGTTTCTGTCGGATATATTTCAGGCTAGGCATTTTTATCAAATTTGAATGAAGTTAAATATTCCATTAGAATTTTCGAGGTTCAGATTAAATTGAATAGTATTGAAAAGGATTAAATGTGGCCAAGCAGGATATTTCTATTGAAGACTTAGTGGGAAAAATTAATAGAGAAGAAATAGTTCTTCCTGAAATGCAGCGCAGATATGTTTGGACTTCAACCAAAGTTCGCGATTTACTTGATTCGCTTTATCGTAAGTATCCATCTGGAACAATTTTAGTTTGGGAAACAGAAGGAAACGGAATTTCCAGAAATTTAGATATTCAGCAAAATAAATCTCCGCTGTCGACGAAGTTACTTCTTTTGGATGGTCAGCAAAGATTAACATCTCTAACGGCATTGTTAACGGGGAATCCCGTAAAAGTAAAAAATTCGAAACGAGCAATAGACGTTATGTTCAACCTTGAACATCCAGATGACATATCGGACTTTGAGGTTGTGGAAGACGATGATGATGATGTTCAATTAGCTGAAGGTATTTCTGAAGATGTTGAATTTGATGAAGATGAATTCGGAGATGAAATTCAGGATTATTTAAGAAAAATGACTTTTGTTGTTTATTCTCGTGCACTAGAAGGAAGTAAAACGTGGGTTAGAGTAACTGACATTTTCCAAAAAAGTGACACTCAAATTTTAAAGCAATTAGGGATTAACTCTGACAATCCATTGTGGGAAAAATATTCAGATAGATTGCAAAAAGTTCGTGCTATTAAACAATATCATTATGGAATGCATATTCTTGGGAAAGAATACGATTATAATGAGGTTACAGAAATTTTTGTTCGAGTAAACTCTTCAGGTGTGAAATTGAGAAGCTCTGATTTGGCCCTCGCTCAGATAACTGCGAAGTGGCATGGTAGCTTAGAAATATTTGAAAAATTTGCTAATGAATCTAAAGAGTATGGTTTTGATTTAGATGTTAGTCACCTAGTTCGTTGTCTCGTAATTTTTGCAACAGAGCAATCGAGGTTTAAAGCCGTTTCAACGTTGCCTTTAGATCGAATTAAATTAGCTTGGAACAAAACGCAACCAGGAATTAATTACGCACTTTCATTTTTAAAGAACAATACGTTAATTGAAGATCTAAGCCAATTATCCTCTCCTTTTATTATTTTACCTATCGCAGTTCTAAGTTCTATACGAGACGAGCGTATTTCTAAAATTGAACAAGAAAACTTAGTTAAATGGATTTATGCTGCCCATTCATTCGGGCATTATTCACGAGGTTCTAGCGAAAGTATTTTGGATGCTGATCTTTCAGTTCTTCTTAAAAAAAATGGCAACGTCTCTGAGCTTCTTGATTTGCTTGATAGGCAATTTGGTCGAATGAATTTTAATGTCGGTGACATACTAGGAAAGGGTATGCGCAGTCCACTTTTTGCAATGGCATATCTTGCGGTAAAAAAGAATGGGGGTAAAGATTGGTTCACTGGACTTGTAATCAATAAGAACAGCAAAGGAAAATCTCATAAAATAGAGTTTCATCACATTTTTCCTAAAAAACTTTTGCAAGATGCAGGTTATGATAAATCTGAAATAAATGAAATCGCAAACATGGCATTTCTTGGTGGAAAAACAAATAGAAGAATTTCCGCAAGTAAGCCTGAAGAATATTTAGAGAAGATAGTTGCTGAGAATGGAGAAGAATTTTTAATTTCACAATTCGTACCACTGGATAGGAATTTATGGAAAATTGAGAATTATAAATTATTTTTAGAAGCAAGAAGAGAGCTTTTAATTAATCGAATCAATGTTTTTTTGAAGTAAGTTAAGAAAAATTTGAAACGATGATGAGCAAAAACTTTGAGAATTTTTTACGATGTACATGATTTGTGTTGGGGAAGTGGGGATTGTTGAAATGAATACGCAAGAAGAAATCCCCAAAGCAGAACTATTCAAGGATCGCAAAGCTATCCTAACACCAGATTTTCGAATTTCTTACGACAATACTGACGAAAAATATTTTAACTTGTTTTATGAAGCGATTGCAAAGATAACACTCAATTCACAGGTACCACAAAAAATATTGCTAAATTTTGAGACCTCTAGAAATACCCTCTTGTACTCATATTACTGTTATCGAATGTCTGCACCAGCAACACTATACTTATTAAGCACACTGGAGATGGCCCTAACAGTTAGAGCGAGGACCTCGAGTAAGGAGTTTAAAGATCGAGATGGTTTGAATGAAAAGTTTAAATATGCTTTCAACCAACACTGGCTGGATATAAAAAAATTAGCGCCAACAGGAGCATTGAATAATGTGAAGGACTGGCTTTACTATGCTCATAATGATTACGTTGGTTACTATGTCAATTTGAGAAATGATCTCGCTCATGGATCGTCGGGGTTAGATACACCGTTGCTTGTTTGTGATCTATTTAGTCAGATTGCCCAAATTATAAATATGCTGTTTGATGATCAGTTCTTTATAGTTGAAGGTCTTTAGGAATCTATATGGTTAAGTTTGGTGTTTCATTGTTATTAACAGTTGTTTTTGCAATATCTTATTATGCAGTACAATTTTATTACTCTAAAGAATATTATTCACTATTTTTAAAAAGTGAGAGAAATTTTTCAATTAGTGAAAATATAATCAGAGATCGTCTCCAGAATATTAGCGAGCAGATAGCTCAGATCGAAATGAAATTAACTCCATTTAAAAATAATGCTGAAATAATAAAAGGAAAAAATGGATATGTTTTTAAAGATAAAAAATCATTAATAACAGGAATGGATAGCTCTATGATTTATTTATTATCTAAAGAACTATATATTCCAATTGAAGAGTCAAAATTGAGAGTTGATCAGCTTATAAAAAATTATGAAGAAGATTTTAGTAAACTTGAGACTGAAAAAGAAAAATTAGTTAAATCTTTAGTTGTTGATGGGGGACGAGTTAAGGATAAGATGTTACGAGAAAAATTGTTATCGATGGAAGATTTTGAATATTTTTCTTGGGTCTCTGGAACTTCAACCGGATACGGTGATATATATCCTCTTACTACTGAATCGAGAATTAAAGTTCGCAATCAAGTCATTCTTTCACTGACGACGTTGACACTCACTGTTTCTAGTTTATTTAACCTTTTACTTGAGATTTTAAATATTTTGCAAATACGTCTAACGAAAAGAAATGATTTGGAGATGATTGACTAAAATTTAATTTTCAACATATTTGCACTTTTGTTAGCTTCAAGACACGCAAGCGTTAACCTTCCTTCATTTTCACTAATAACCCATCCTTCAACTCCTGGCAGGTTTAACCATGGAGATGGGGATGCATCTTGGAAAGCTGATCTTGTTTTGTAGCTAATCCCACCTTTAGTAAATTGAACCAAGGAAATGCCGTGCTTCTGAGCATACTCAATTGCACCTCTTTGAAATCCTGATGTTGTAAATATCATTCCCTTATGAGCTCCAGTTGAATGTATTCTGTCACTAAGAACTTGAACAACATCACGCTTTACAGGAGATTTATATTTTTTGCACTCAATTAGGACTAAGAAGTTAGATCCAAAAGCTTCGAAGCGAGCGGTGATATCGACCTCATACTCGCCATCCATGCCTTGAATTTTTTCGAGATGCTTAGATTCAAAATTGGTTAACTTAGATCCTAATGTTTCTATTATTTTTTTAACTTCTAATTCGAATTGCTCCGGAGTTAAATCGAGTCCACTATCTTTATCATAAGGTATCATTAGATTTTTCCAGCTTTAGCTAAATGCCAATAAAATTGTCCTAAAGGAGTAAGACTGCAACTTTTATTATTCATAGCTGCATAGTACATGTGATCTTCGCCATCAGGTTTAACTAATCCTTTTTGAGTGCACCTTTGTAATTTTGCGAAAATTTTTTCATTAGGGTGATTTTTTGGCTCAGCATCGGGTTCATAAGTTGAATCGAGTTTATGTGGCGTAGTTGAGCTGTGAAAAAATGTTGTAAGTTCTCTTAGTATGTTGGGGTCTAAAAGTGGTTTGCATTTTCTTAGAGCTGTCGTTTTGGAAATATGTGTTTTAAATAATGGTCTTTGTTCCCAAGCTGTAAATATTGGTTCAACGTGAGCATACACACTTGCTGTTGTAATTGTTCCCAAAAGATCAGAAGCACTTCCTCTCAGAGCATCGCAGACTAATGAAGTGAAAAGTCCTGAGCCATTAACTTCACCGGAGAGCTGATCTGATCTACAGGCCGTTAAGATAGATAAGCCTTCTTTTATTACGGCTTTATTATCTATTTCTGGTGTTGTTCCAACATATCCGCTGTGACAACAATCGAGCATTATTATACACTCTTTTATTCTTGATTTATTTGCCAACGCCAGTATTTCCGCCATAGAAACACCTTCATCGTATTTAGTTGCATCTTGTGTAACTAAATATCCGCCCAGGTTATTTGAAGTTCCATGACCCGCAAAATAAAGTAGGGCCATGTCACCATCACCATCAAATAGTTTTGTAATAGCTTCTCTTAGATTTGGTCTTTTTATTTCACTAACGTCAGACGTTAACAATTTACAATCAAAATTAGGACTACCATCTTCGTTACGAGAAATTAGTTCGGAAATATTTTTAGCATCATTAACACAGCCAGAGAGTGGAGCACTTGGATAATGATCAATTCCAACAACGAGTGCCTTTTTCATTACTTGTTTTTTCCTTCTTTCTTCATTTGCTCAATTGCGCTTGCAATATTGTCCCAGCTCCAAGCAATTGTTCTATTTCTAGCGAGACCGTCAGGAAGTGTAGATGAAGAGTCAGCACCGTTAACGTATACTCCAAAGAATGGTACATTTTGTTCTGTCGCCATTTTAATTTCTTTTTTCACGCCATTTGCAGAGCCCATATTTTTCCCAACAAGAACGATCATCAAGTGGCATTTTCCCATTTTTTCTTTAATGAGCTTTTCCCACTCGCTTTGAGGTAATTCTGACTTTGAAGACCAATCTTCAATAGAAAAAGGTGTTTTGGAATTTTTCGCTTGCCCTGCAAATAATTCTTTGTGGGTTTTGTCGTTGTCAAAATCGAAACTAATAAAAGATCTAGGGTCTGCCATAATTGTCCTCCATATTAAATTGTTACGCCAACAATGTGGGGACGGAACCAATTGGTGTCAAGGGGGCTTGTTTAGAAATAATTTTCCCTTTGGAATATTTATCTTGTTTTTAGATAGTTAGAATAAAAAATAATTTAATTTATCAGAGGAAAACCAAAGAAAAAGAACTCTAGAACTGAGAATTCTCGCACGATTAAAAACAGACTGCTCATAGGTAGTGAGTTTATTTTATTAAGAACTAAACTATCAAACATTTTTATCTTCCGAAGTTTAGTCAGAGGCAATGTAGTGTTAAGCCGATCCAGTGTTTGCGTATCGCCTCGTAAGTGCAAAGATAAAAAGAGCGGCGAGTGAAATTCCAATTAAAGCTTCAATCCCTGCTAGCATTTTTGCATAAATACTTAATGGATAGATGTCACCGTAGCCAACAGTGGTGAAAGTGATTACTGAAAAGTATAAACTCATCAGCAAAATTTCAAAAGATGAGTAGGTTATTCCTGTTGGTAGTTTAGGTAAAACAAGACCGACCTTGTTTAAGGTAAGAATAAAATATATAACTCCAAAACTAGTGAGAACCGTTCCTGCTGCAATTAGTGTTCTCTCCGGTTTGAATCCATAGCCGCAAACAATTTCTATAAAAAAGTGCCCCATTTTTTTCCAGCGACTCTTTATTTTTTTCCTTTCTCCACTCATTAGATTAAATCCAGCGTTTGCTAAGCGAGAACTATCGTTCTCCGACTGAGCAGATGACATAATAAGTTTCCATGATTCACTTGTAGGATTTAAAAAAGCATCTGGAACACAATTATGAGATCTCTCGATATACCCTGAGTTAATTGTGAGATTAGATATTTTACAATTAGAAAATTCAAGATCAGAAATACTTGAATTATGCAAATGAAAGCCTGAGATATTGCCTTTCAAGTAGAGTCTACCAACTTCTGAATTTTGCGAGACCATTATTTCTTCTGATTCAGAGTAGAATCCTTCTAGAGAGGCTTTACGTATTGTAGCTCCCTGTAGGGCAATTTTCTTACAATTAACGAAAATTCGTAAGCTATCAACTTTGGAGTCTCGAATTTCTAGTAACTTTAATGGAGTTGGTCGGCTTGAAGTATTAATGCAGTTATAATTAGCTTCAATACCAATATTTAATTCTTCAATTTTACAATCAACAGATAATAGATTGCTGTCTTCTCCATCTAGGCGATTAATTGTTAAACCGTTTAAACGCGCAAATTCAGTTGCTCCATTTATTTTAAGAGATACAAAAGTTGGATTTCCATTTGAAAAGGCGGCTAAGGTCAAATAAGGTAAGTCTTCTATGAATAGTATGGACGATGTGGCACTAATATGTGCGTTCAGGCCGTAAAGATTTGTAATTGGAGTTTTCTTACCAGCTGCTTGAAGAGCCGTAGGGTTTAAATAAACAATAGCACCTTCAAATTTAAATTCTATTTCCTCAGATATTTGTATTGCTTCATTTGGGACTTTCGTAAGTATTTTTGCCTTAATAATAATCTGTGGGTTAAAGGTGATTTTTCCCATTAAGCCTTCCTCGTAAAAATGTGCTTGATAGGTAGTAAGGAGGAGGTAATCCTTTCCCACGAACCCGGCAAAAACAAAAAAGCCCCGCAATGTGCAGGGCTTTTTCGATTAATTTCTTTGTAGTAGTCGCCATTCGCGGGGTGCGAGAATGGCGGGAGAGACGGGACTCGAACCCGCGGCCTTCTGCGTGACAGGCAGACGTTA
>CAMLRB010000180.1 GCA_946482295.1 uncultured Bacteriovorax sp.
TAAGATTTTCCATTGCATCTGAAAAGAAAGTTCCTGCCTATGTTGTTTTCAGTGATCGCTCGCTGCAGGACATGTGTGCTCTACAACCAAGAGACCCCTCAGAATTTTTACTCGTTCATGGTGTTGGACAAAATAAACTCGAAAATTATGGGAAAGAGTTTCTCGCGGTGATTGGAAAGTTTACGTCTTAATTTTTTTTCTAGCACAATCGTTTCGCATTTTATGGTTCCTTCACTGTAGGGAACTCGTCTGCCAGTTTCTACGAATCCTAATTTTTTCCAAAAAGGTAGAACTTTACTATTTGTTTCGAGAACTCCAATCCGAGCAGTATTGATTTCCGGCCAAGATAAGCACAGGTTCTCGATCAGAGAGTAAGCTTCTTTTCCCAAACCGATTCCATGAAATTTTTCAGATAGTATTAGGAGTCCTATCATCGCAGTGGTGTTCGTTGGATGGCCTCTGATGACATCTGCACAGCCAATCATTTCTTTATTAAGGAAAATTCCCTGAACAAATTTTTCTGCATAAGTCTTATCAGGCGGTAGGGCCGTGAATAAATTTTGAGCTTCATTTGCTGACGGTAGATTTCCAGAACTTTTTAAAGAGTAATCGGGAGCGCTTTCCAGAACTAGCTGGAGATCACGCCTTTCTTTTTCATTACCTTTTAATTGAATAGTTTCTAATTTGTGCATGAAAAAATATAAGTTGATTCGCTCTTTTGTGTCCAGCCTCACCATTTTTAAATGAAATTTTAATAGGATAGATTTTTTTGATCTCTGCCTCAATTGTATTGTTGCCTCTCAAGAGGAATACGAATGAAAAAGAAAATACGAAAAAACACTCAATTTTCGATGATTAATTTTAAAGGGGCCGGAAGACGCAGAGTTCATGACCCTGGAATTGCGCATAGACGACGACCATTCCTGAAAAGAGCAAGCTCGCTTCACCTCACTATAAAAGTGAAATCAATTAAGGCAGAGATGAAAAATAAAGCAGTTCTTAGCATGCTTAAAAAAGCAATTTTCAATGCAAGGAAGAAAGGATTGAGAATCATTCATTTTTCTCTGGAATATGATCATGTTCATTTGTTAGTTGAAGCCGCTGATAATGTAGAACTGGGAAAAGGAATGCAGTCTTTTGGAGTAACCTTATCCAAGGCGATCAATCGTATGCGGAAAATGAAAGGAACAGTTTATAAGCATCGCTACCATTTTAGGCAGATCTCATCTTCGAGGGAGCTGAAGTATGTAATGAAGTACATATTTTCGAATGGAGTAAAACACGGGACAGCGAAAACGATCATTAATCCGTTTAATTCGATTAGGGCAGAGATGAAGTCCTATTTGTTTTACAACAAGAAAATTTAAATTGATTTTGAGCTGATTAAGCTTTTAGATCAGTGCAAGCTTTTTTATAAAGGAATTGAGTTCAGTTAACAGTGGCCCGAACTCGTTTAAAATATATTTGCGTTTACGGGCTACTCTTTCTCCGAGAGATCATTGAGGTATTTAATCTGAATTTTCGTCCCATCATCCGTCCGAATCATGTAAGGAATAGCGCCGTGCTGGGAGAGAAAGATTTTGATGTGCGGAGGCTCTTTAATATTCTTGAAGTCAGTACCTTCATCATACATTTTGTATTGAGTGGCCTGAACGGATTGACCATCAATCATAATTTTTTCAGTTGTTAAACCTGCACGTTCCAGAATGACGTTTTTGAAGAGCGGTGATTCTTTATAGTCCCATTGATTGTTACCGACGAGAATGTTGAAAGAGTTTTTACCGCTGGCATCGAATTTTTTTGAACGCATAAAAAGCATTGAGCTTGCCGCTGTGGGAGTTGCAATGTGATACTTTGGAGCAGTCGCAATTTCTTCTGATGCATCTTCATTTTTTTTATTGATAAATTTATAGGCAAGGTGATTTCGGCGAGAATTGTATTCGTAAGTTTCTCGCGTCGATTCTTTCCCCATGACTTTTTCAACCATAACATACAGAGGAATGTATTCTTTATTCACGATATATTCGACATGGAGATTGAGAATCTCGCCAGTTGTTACTTTGACGATGGCCTCTGAAATGTAATGTAAGCTTTGTTCTTTTTTATCGCGGTACACATCAAAGAGTTCTTCGGCATAAATATTTTCATTTCGATAATAGTTGAAGGCCCCACGATAAATCTTGTCTTCTTTTTTATAAGCTTTGCTTGTCCACATTTGCATACATTCATTTTAATGAAGAGTTTGATTATGTGAAAGCTAAAAGATATTCTATGAGTCCATTACTCAAGTTCTCACTGCCTAGGAGAAAAGAATGATTTCTTATGAAACGTACAAGATTCTGCATTTGTTTACCCTTTTCATGCTCATCAGTTCAGTAGGTGTTGTGATTGGTGAAGGACGTTGGATTCCCAACCGAACTTTCAAAATTGTAGTTGGAGTTTTAAGTTTCCTCGCTTTTGTAGCGGGTATGGGACTCATTGCACGCCTGGGCTTTAAACATACAGAACCATTCCCGGCATGGATTTGGGTGAAAATGATCGCCTGGGTAACTTTGAATGCCATCATTATTGGTGTTTTCAAATATCAAAGTAAACAAGCAAAGTTTCCACTTACTGTTGCGGCCATCGCCGTCATTCTTGCGGCCATCATCGCTGCAGTGACAAAGCTGGCCTAAAATGGGATTTGGTAAAGAATATTGGGATAAGAACTACGCTGAGCCCGAAGAGATGGACAATATTATGAACGCCAAAGAACATGCGGCGTACATGAAGGCCATACTTGCATTGGAAAACGTCGACGTCTCAAGTGTGATTGATCTAGGTTTCGGGTTGGGCGTGCTCTTTAAAGAGGTTTTGAAGACGTTCAAGCCTTATCGCGCCCATGGACTTGAACCCAGTGAACATCCTTATTCCATTGTGGCCAAGAAAAAAATGGCCGTCGAAAGTACTAAGCTCACCTTAGAAAATACTGATCTCGTCAGCTGGGCAAAAAAAGAATATAAGAAAGATCGGACGTTCGACCTGGGATTATGCACTTCCGTGTTTCAATACCTGAGTGATGAAGAAATAGAATTCGTTTTGCCAATCATGGCACAAAGAATCCGCTTCCTTTATTTCTCCGTTCCCACTAATCTAGAGCTCAAGAAACAAGTAGAGGATTTGGACTTTAAAGATGAATACGCTATTCATCGCACGAGAGAAAAATACCTGAAAATGATTCGACCGCACTTTACGTTTGTGTCGAGCCGTCTACTTGAAAGCCGCGTTCATTTTGATGAAGCGACCACACCATTTACAGATTACTTATTTAGATTTTAGGAGATTTTCATGAATCAATGTCCATGTGGAACAACACAAACGTTTGAGCAGTGCTGCGGCCCTTATATTAAAGGTACAAAAAAGGCACCTACAGCGGAAGCCCTCATGAGATCACGTTACTCAGCATTTGCTGTGAACGAACTTGATTACGTAGAAAAAACTCACCATCCTAAGACTAGAGCTGAACTCGATATGGAAGGAGTAAGATCTTGGGCCACTAACTCAGAATGGTTAGGTTTAGAGATTCGCGCGACAGAAAGAGGAAAAGAGCAAGATACTGAAGGCCAAGTTGAATTCAAGTGTAAGTTCATCTTCAATGGAGCAGAGCAAACACACCATGAATTAAGCACTTTTAAGAAAGAAAACGGCGAATGGTTTTTTGTTGATGGTTCGATGAAAAACAACACTGTTAGAAGGGCCGAGCCTAAAATTGGACGCAATGATCCGTGTAGCTGTGGCTCAGGGAAAAAAGCGAAAAAATGCTGTCTAGCGTAGTCATTTAACGACGATTCGAACATTTCTTCCTAACGAGAAAAAAAGCTTAAAATTTTGGTATCTTAGATTTATATTAAGGTCTCCTTTATTTTAACTGACTAAAACACTCGTCGTGTTTTTAATTCCTCGCAAAGGTTGTCTATGTCGAAAAATATCGATTTCTCTCATCTATCTAGTTCAGACATTACGTTTATCGATTCTTTATATGATAGTTATCGAACGAATCCGACGTCGGTTGATGAATCATGGCAAAGATTTTTTCAAGGATTCGAATTCTCTTCTGTCGGCTTCGGAACAAGCGGAAGTACTGGCGAAGGAATTAGCGATCAAAAACTTCGCTCTGAATTTAATGTCTTCAGATTAATTCAATCATTCCGTACACGCGGACATCTTCTTTCAGATACAAATCCTATTCGTCCTCGTCGCGATCGCAAAGCAAGAATCTCATTGGAAGAATATGGTTTATCAGAAGCTGATCGCTCGACAGTTTTTCAATGTGGAGAGTTTGTAGGATTAGGACCTGCGACACTTGATCAAATCCTTGATCACTTAAAACATATCTACTGCGGAAAAATTGGTTTCCAATATATGCACTCAAATAACACTGACGTTCGTCGTTTTATGAGAGAGCGTATTGAATCAACAGCGAAAAATCTCGATCTTCCTCTTGAAAAGAAAAAAAGAATTCTTCAAAAATTAAATGAAGCAAACGTTTTTGAAAATTTCCTGCAAACAAAATACGTAGGACAAAAAAGATTTTCACTTGAAGGTGGAGAAGCCACAATTCCTGCACTAGACGCCATCATTAATAAAGGGGCAGAGCTTGGTGCACGTGAATTCGTTATTGGTATGGCCCACCGTGGTCGCTTAAATGTTCTCGCCAACACTGTAGGAAAAACTTACGAATACATCTTCACTGAATTTGAAGGTGGATCAATTGAAGAACAATCAGGACATAGTGGAGACGTGAAGTACCACATGGGTTTCACTTCAACGATCAAAACAAACAGCGGAAAAGAAGTTTTCGTTAAACTTCTTCCAAACCCATCGCACTTAGAAACTGTTGCACCAGTTGCTATCGGCTACTGTCGTGCCCTTGAAGATAATCACTACTCACAAGATCAAAGCAAAGTTATCCCTATCATTATTCACGGAGATGCAGCGGTTGCTGGTCAAGGTGTTGTGTATGAAACAGTTCAAATGAGTAAACTCAAAGGTTACAGCGTGGGTGGATCAATCCACTTCGTCATTAACAATCAAAGTGGTTTCACAACTGATATTGAAGACGCTCGCTCTAGTCACTACTGTGTGTCTGTTGCTAAAACTGTAGAAGCACCAATCATTCAGGTAAACGGCGATGATCCAGAAGCTGTTTTCTACGCCGTAGAACTTGCGGTTGAATTTAGACAAAAATTTAAAGAAGACATTTTCATCGATATGGTTTGTTACAGAAAGCACGGCCATAATGAAGGGGATGAACCTCGTTATACTCAACCTACATTGTATGGACTCATCACTAAGCACAAGAATCCGAGAGAACTTTATCTCGATAAACTTCTCGCTGGTGGATAGATTAAAGCTGAACTCGCTCACGAAATGATTGAAGAATACAAAAAACTTCTTTCAGATCGATTCAATAATGTTCGTGAAAAATCAGTTCCTAGTAAATCGAAAGGGCCACATAAAGATTGGGAAGGAATGGAAGTGTCGAAGAGTGATTCATTCGATGAATCTCCAGCGACTGGTGTTCCTCTTGCTACACTGGAAAAAGTTTCGAAGGCCATCAATACTGTTCCTCAAGGAATGACGTTGATGAAAAAAGCGGAGAAAGTTTTAGAAGACAGAAAAGCTGCTTTCTCAAATGATAAATTAGATTGGGCCTCGGCCGAATTACTCGCATATGGATCCCTGCTTGCTGAAGGACATCCTCTGCGTTTCACAGGTCAAGATGTTATCCGTGGAACTTTTTCTCACAGACACGCTAAAATATTCGATGAAAATACAAACGAATCATACTGCGGTCTGGAGCACATTGGGCCTAATCAAGGTTATGTGAGCATGTATAACTCACTTCTTTCTGAGTATGCTGTTCTTGGATTTGAATTTGGTTATTCATGGGCGACTCCAAAAGCATTAACAATTTGGGAAGCGCAATTTGGAGATTTCTCAAATGGTGCTCAAATCATTATCGATCAATATCTCGCAAGTGCTGAAGTAAAATGGCAGCGTATGAGTGGACTTGTTATGCTTCTTCCTCACGGACATGAAGGCGCAGGTCCCGAACACTCAAGTGCAAGACCTGAGCGTTACCTGCAGCTAGCTGCTGAAAATAATATGGTGGTAGCAAACGCTACAACTCCAGCGAACATGTTTCACCTCCTTCGTCGTCAGATTAAATGGAACTTCAGAAAACCAGCAGTTGTTCTTACGCCAAAATCACTTTTAAGAGACCCTCGTTGTACATCAACTAAAGATGAATTCATCAACGGCCGTTTTCAAGAAGTGATTGATGATCCAAATACAGGGAAAAAAGTAGCGAAAGTTGTTCTGTGTACAGGGAAAATTTATTACGACTTATACGAAAAGAAGATTGCAGATAAACGCGATGATGTAGCGATTGTTCGTCTTGAACAAATCCACCCATTGCCAGAAAAACAATTGAAGAAAGTTTTTGCTAAATACAAAGACGCAGCAAAAGTCTGGGTTCAAGAAGAACCAATTAACATGGGCTATTGGGCCTATTTAACTCGTTTCATGGATGTACTCGAAGGTTTTAAAGTCATCGCAAGAAAAGCGACACCAAGTCCAGCGACAGGTTTCTCGAACGTCCATAAAAAAGAACAAGCAGATATCATTACCCAAGCTTTTGCTAAATAAGGAAACTAGAAATGAGTGTAGAATTAAAAATTCCCGTCATCGGTGAGTCAGTAACAGAAGTCACACTTTCATCTTGGTTAAAAAAAGATGGAGAGTACGTCAATGAAGGTGAAGCCGTTTGCGAAATCGAATCAGATAAAGCATCAATGGAGCTTCCGGCACCAAGCTCTGGTGTCTTAAAAATTATGGCCCAAGCGGGTGCAGAATTGAAAATTGGGGAGAAGATAGGGGAGCTCGATACGTCGGCCGCTAAGACTTCTGCTCCAGCAGTAGCTGAAGCTCCAAAAGCAGCATCAGCAGCACCGGCCCCAGCTCCAGCGCCAACTTCAACTAAAGAAGTGAATATTCCTTCACCTGCTGCTCGCAAAATTCTCGATGAGAAAAACGTTACTGCTGATTCAGTTAAAGGATCGGGTAAAGACGGGCGTATAACAAAAGAAGACGCGATGAAAGCCGCGCCAGCGGCGCACCCCAACTCCACAGATGGCACTAAAACAGCGGCTCCTGTAGTAAGTCCCCCTGTACGCAAAACTAGTGGCGACAAACGCGGTGTTCGCAATGAAAAGATGACTCGTCTTCGTAAAACAATTGCAA
>CAMLRB010000181.1 GCA_946482295.1 uncultured Bacteriovorax sp.
GTGTAGTGTCGGGAACCGAAATAACTTCTCTTACCATTAAAAGAGGAATGGCATAATCTTCGTTACCAAGACTGAACTCGATAAAACGAGATAATTCAGAACCATTAACTCTTTTCATTTTTGTGACGTTGTCTTTTTCCATTTGCTGTCTCCTATGATGCTAATTCTTCTAAAAAGTTAGTTTTCTTCTTTTTCATCGATCCTGAGAATAGTTCAATAAGATCTAAGATAAAGGCCGGACGACCATCCCCTAGAATCGAGCTTCCCATAAAACCTTTTTGATTTTTAATTTCATCACCAAGTTTTTTAATAACGACCTGTTGTTGGTGAAGAATGTCGTCTACCAGTACGGCAAAGTTGCGCTCCTCTGAGTTAACAATAATTGCAATCTGCTGATGTAGTGGTTTTTCGGTCATATTTCGTTGCAAGGCCTTGCTAATCTTAAAGAGCGGAAGTACTTCCCCTCGAATCTTTAGACAATCACCTACACCATTCACATGATGAACGATATCTGGCGTAGGACTCAATGATTCGTAAACTTGTCCCAATGGAATGATGTAGCGTTCGTCTCCGATTTTAGTAACCATCGCTTCGATAATTGCCAATGTCAGAGGAAGAACAACTTTAAACACTGATCCTTTTCCAAGTTCAGTCACTACTTTTACTTCACCTGAAAGTTTTTCGATGTTTGTCTTAACAACATCCATCCCTACACCACGACCAGAAATTTCTGAAACTTCTGACTTTGTAGAAAATCCCGGGTGGAAAATGAGATTGACGAGATCGTCATCGCTCATTGTAGCGTTTGCAGAGATAACACCTTTTTCGATCGCTTTTTCACGGATGATTTTTGGATTGATCCCTTTACCGTCATCACGAATTTCAATGACGAGGTTGTTACCTTCGTGGAAGGCCTTGATAGAAACTCTTCCTTCTTCATCTTTACCAGCAGCAAGTCGACCTTCAGTTGATTCAAGACCGTGGTCAACAGCATTTCTAACGATGTGAACAAGAGGATCTGCTAAATGTTCAAGAACAGTTTTATCGATTTCTGTTTCTTCACCAATAAGCTCTAAATGAACTTTTTTGTTAAGGGCCTTAGATGTATCACGAACAATACGTTGCATTTTTTGTAACGTTTGTTTTAGAGGAACCATACGAAGACTCATTGAAATGTTCTGAATTTCTTTTGAGAGTTTCGCTAAATGTGAGAGCGATTTCAACATGAGTGAGTTTTGAACTTCATCTCTATGTTGGTTAAGCACGGTCTGGATAATAACAAGCTCACCTACAACGTTATTGAGCATTTCAACGCGTGAAAGAGAGACGCGAATACTGTCGTCTTCACCACCACCTTTTGCTCCACCAGATGGAGGGGCTTTTTTGTGGTCGCCACCAGAAGAACTTCCTGCCTGACTTGAGGTTAACTTGCTACCAGATGAGTTGGGCTGCGCCGCTTTTGCGGCTTCTGAAGGAAAAAAGCTAGCTGCTCTTTCTTCTTTTTGCTCCATCGTAAGAATACGTGCTTCAGTTTCTACTGGTGCATTGAGGTTATTTTCAAAATTTTCAATTAGAGCAATGTCTTCTGCTGAGATTGTTTCTTCTTGCATGTCTGATGACATTTCTGGTTCTGCATGAACAACCGGTGCTTCCGTATTTGTCAACTCTCCATTGAGAGCTGCTTGAATTTTGGAGATGATTTCTTTTGAGTCAAAACGCGATTCAAGATCCATATTAAGCATCTTGATCATGACACTCACGTGGTCATTACATTCCAAAAGAAGTGAAACTACTGAATCTGTAACTTCGACCTTACCTTCTTTAATTTTAAGAATGAGGTTTTCCATTTCATGCGTAAACTCTGCCACATCTCCAAACCCAACGGCACGAGACGTTCCTTTTAGGTTGTGAGCGAGTCTGAAAATCTCGTTCATAAGATTAGCGTTGTTCTTATCGCTTTCGAGCGCTAAAAAGGCCTGCTCAGCGTCATCTAAGAGCTGAATGGCTTCCGCTAAAAAATCTAATTTAACTTCTTTTTCAAATTCATTCATACAAAGTCTCTCTTCAAAGTTTCACTTTACTCTCATTACTACTTCGCTCTGATTTATCGGTATTTCCTCGAGGAAGTTAAAAAAATGTGCGAACAATGTTGTCTAGATGTAAGAGCTATAACTGCCTTATACTGCGCAGTATCTTCCAGAAGTAAGGTAGTCAGGTTTACTAATTAACTTTTGATTCTTTCTTCATAATTGATATAATAACTCAGTTTTTAGATGGGTTTTTTATTGAGGACTAGGTAAAACATGACGGAAATCATTATTCATTCACAAGTGGCAGCGGCCCTTAAAGCATTCACACTTCCTGAGAACTTAGGGTTTGGAAATGTCATGTCCCCAGTCATGGCAAGTAGTTCATATGAAAATGGCAAATGGGGTCCACTAGAAATTCTTCCCTACGGTCCAATAACTATGTATCCAACGGCTAAAGTTCTCCACTATGCACAAGAAATTTTCGAAGGTATGAAGGCCTATCGTGTAGCAGGTAAAGGCCCATATATTTTCAGACCTGATGAAAATCATTTACGTTTTAATCGTTCAGCAGAAAGAATGGCGATGCCACACATCCCATCTGACATTTTTATGGATGCTGTAAAAGAAGTGACTGCTTATTCGGCGAACTTTGTTCCTCGTCGTTCAGGTGAATCGCTTTATCTTCGTCCTTTTATGTTTGCTTCAGAGGAAACTTTAGGAATCAAACCATCTGAAAAGTTTAAATTCATGGTTATCGCCTCTCCTTCAGGTGCATATTTTGGAAAAGATACTGGCCTTTCAGTTTTAATCGAACGTGAAAATTCTCGTGCTTTCCCTGGAGGAACAGGATTTGCGAAGACGGGTGGAAATTATGCTGCCAGTTTGCTTTCTTCAATTAAAGCTAAACAACATGGCTTCGTTCAAACGTTATGGCTCGATGGCCGTGACAAAAAGTATATTGAAGAAATGTCAGGCATGAACTTTTTTGCAGTCATTAATGGTGAATTACACACGCCAGAATTGAACGACAGTATTCTCGATGGCATTACAAGAAAGTCCCTCATTACCCTCGCTCGTGATTTAGGAATCAAAGTTTTTGAAAGAAAAATGGTCATTGAAGAATTGATTGCTGATATTAAGGCCGGTCGTTGTACAGAAGCTTTTGCTTGTGGAACAGCTGCGATAATCACACCGATTAATTATTTAGCTGAGATTACAGATGAACGTTACCCAGTCGCTCATCCTGAAGGAAAAATGGGATTGGAACTCCGTGAAAAGCTTTTAGCTATTCAAGAGGGGCGAAGTCCTGATTCTTATGGTTGGGTTATGGAAATTGAGCCGAAAGCTTAAACTCTAAAACAAAAAATAAAAAAAGAGCATTGAAACAAAAGTAGGAAAAGACGCTGCTATCAGTAGTCTCAGTGGCGAAACCCCCTCTTTTCCAAATTCATTTTTCAAAAATCCAAACGCTACTGGATTTGGGGCATTAGCAATGACTGTTAGTCCTCCTCCTGTAACAGCTCCAGAGACGAGAGCATATTTGGCCGAATCTGAGAGCTCAACAAGTGATCCCAGATAAGTTAAAGCGGCATTATCTGTCACGGCCGTGAGGACCGTTGCCCCTAAATAGAGAAGTGTATCGTTCATATTAGCGAGCAGCGGTTTTAACCACCAAGATTGTAAAGAACCTAGGGTAATGAGTCCCGCAAGAAAAAAACCAACGAGAAACGATTCTTTAAGCTTTAAATCACTCTGATAGCGCCGAGTAATGCTGACAAATCCCAAGAAAAAACAAAAAATCGCGATGAAAATTTTAGGATAATGGGCCGTGAGGACTACCAAAATGAGAAGTGCTATCTGAATGAAAATTTTCCACCAAGCAGGTTCATATGCATCTATTTCTTTACTAATCACGATGCCTTGAAGTTCGCTTCTGTAAACATAGGCGTACAATCCTGTTGAGACTACAACTGCTGCAATGGCCTTAAAACCAAAGTTGGCCAGCATAAACGAAGTATCCCATCCCCACTTAGCTGCAACCATGAGTACTGGTGGGGCCGCAAAATGAGTGAGTGTTCCCCCAATAGAAACATTGACTAATAACAATCCCAACGTCGCGTATTTAAACTTGAGTGACATCGATCTTTTATAAAAATTTTCATAAAGAATGAGGGCAGTCACCGTCATGGCCGCGGGCTCAGTAATGAAAGAACCAAGCAGAGGGCCTATAATTAAAGTCGCGAGATAAAAAGAAAGTTTTTCTTTAAAAGGAAGAAGTTTTGAAATGCCATAGATGATTTTTTCTGCAAAAAAAATGATTGGTCTTGTAGCGGCCATGCACATAATAACAAACACGAAGGCCGGTTCAGTGAAATTGAGACCGTTCAAAAAAGTGAGGGTTGAAGCAGGGCCTTCGTAAACAAGCATGATGAGAATGAGAATTAAAGACCACAATCCGAAAACAACTTCGACTTCAGCTAAATAGTGCCAAAAGTTTCTAGGAATGGATCCATCGGGATATTTTCTTGCGATCACTTCAATTTTCCCAACCAGGAATGTGTGAAGAATCGCAAGAACAAAAAGAATGAGAGAAAGTACTCCCACTGCTTAATTAACCGTCTTTACCGATAGAAGCTACCGGGCAAGCTTCCAATTGTTCCTGACAAAGTTCAATATCAGCAGGAGACGATGGCTGCTTCCAAACATAAGCATTTCCATCTTCGTCTTCTTTAAAAAACTCTGGAGCGCCTGTGTAACAAACGTTACAAGCAATACACCCTTCTCCGTTGTCATCATCTGGATCTGTGCAATACCACGGCCCAGGAATATTGAGCTTATGCTTCATTTTTTTATTGGCCATATTTCCTCCGCTATCAATTTAAAATGCTCTCAAGTTTATCACAAAAAACGCATAACTATGAAGTGTAAAACGCTTAAAAGATTGCTTTCATGAACAACTTTTTCTAAAATTCACCGATGCTGAAATTATCTCCCTTTTAGAAGGAAATTCAAATGAATACGAAAGCTCCTACACCTGCTTTTACTCGCGCAAAAGAATGGGCCCTCAACCCTTATTTCGGAGAAGAGTCACGTCAAGAAATTCAGGCACTCATTGATGCTAATAACCACAAAGAAATTGAAGAGCGTTTTTACAAAGACCTTGAGTTTGGAACGGGAGGGATGCGAAGTATCTTGGGCCAAGGCTCAAATCGCATCAACATCTATACAATTAGAAAGGCCACTCAGGCGCTTTGTAGTGAAGTGCTCGCACAAAAACAAGCGTCACCGAGCATTTGTATAAGTTACGACTCTCGAGTGATGTCATACGAACTCGCTCGCGTTGCGGCCGAAGTTATGGCAGGAAATGGTGTTAAGGCGTTTATCTACAAACATCTCAATCCTGTAGCCCTTCTTTCATTTGCTGTTCGTTATCATAAATCTTTAGCCGGTGTCATGGTCACGGCCTCTCACAACCCTCCTGAGTACAACGGATATAAAGTTTTTTGGTCGGATGGCTCGCAAGTAACGCCACCGAATGATCAAAACATCATCAACAACTATAATGCTCTCACTGATTATACGTCGATTAAGTTCATGCCCTTTGAACAAGCTGAAAAAGCGGGTCTCATTGAATGGATCAGCGATGAAGTTGAAAATGCCTATTTCAAATCAATTCTTAGTAAGGCCATTGACCCGGCCATGTGTTCGAAGGACGGATCGAAACTCAAAATTATTTATACTCCAATCCATGGCGCAGGCCTTGTTCCCTGCTCGCGCGCGCTAAAGGAACTGGGCTTCACTGATGTGGCCGTCGTTCCTGAACAGGCCATGCCTGATGGAAAATTTCCTACAGTTAAATCACCTAACCCAGAGAATCCTTCGGCGCTGAAAATGGCCGTTGATCTTATGGAAAAAACAAATGGCGACATTGTTATGGGTTCAGACCCAGACACTGACCGTTTGGGCGTGGCCATTAAACATGAAGGAAAGATTGAATATCTTACAGGGAACCAGATCGGTGTTTTAAAACTTCACTACATTCTGTCTCGTTTAAAAGAACAAGGTAAACTGCCAATGAGTGGGTACGTTGTTAAATCTATCGTAACAACACCACTTCTCGATACAATTGCGAAGGCCTATGGCATCGAAGTCTACAATACACTGACGGGATTCAAATGGATCTGCGGCAAGATGAATGAAATCGAGAGAACATCTCCAGAAAAAGAGTTCCTCTTTGCGACTGAAGAATCTTTTGGATATCTTTGCCATAACTTTGCCCGCGACAAAGACGGAGTGAGCTCTGTTTCTCAAATGGCCGAAGTCGCTCTCTACTACAAACTTCAGGGAAAAAACCTTCTTCAGGCACTCGATAAAATTTATGAAGAGTTCGGTTTCTCTCGCGAAGACCTCCTCTCTCTCGACTATTTTGGAATCGAAGGGGCCGAAAAAATTTCACGGATCATGACAAACTTCAGGAACTTCAGCGATAACACTTTTCTAGGTAATAAAATCGTTGAGATTAAAGACTACGCAAAAGGCATTGATGGACTTCCAAAAAGCAATGTCATTGGGTTTTTCTTCGAAGGTGGAAATCAACTCTATCTAAGACCATCAGGAACTGAACCAAAAATTAAGTTCTATTTGATGATCCAAGAAAGTGCAGGAACACTTGCTGAGAAAAAGAAAAATGCGGGCGATTTATCAACACGTTTATTGGCCTACATTAACGAGTTAGCAGATAAAGCATAAAAGGACCCGAGATGAAGAGTAAAGATTTAGCAGTATGTTTAGTCAGTGGTGGAATGGACTCGCTTGTAACGGCGGCCATTGCTTCTACAGAGCATGAAAATCTTGCTTTTCTTCACTTAAACTACGGACAAAAAACGGAAGAACGTGAACTTCAGAGTTTTAAGAAAATCGCTGCTCACTACAATGTTCCTGTCTCTCATCAAAAAATCATCGACGTGAGTTTCCTCAAGCAAATTGGAGGATCATCACTCACTGACGACAAAATCGACGTAAAAAAATACAAAGGTGATTCTGAAGATATCCCTGATTCATACGTCCCCTTCAGAAACACTCACATCATAGCGATGGCCGTTTCTTGGGCCGAAGTTATTGGGGCCAAGAAGATCTTCATTGGGGCCGTTTATGAAGATTCGTCAGGTTATCCTGACTGTCGGCCATCATACTACAAGGCCGTGAATAATCTCATCAAAGAGGGAAC
>CAMLRB010000182.1 GCA_946482295.1 uncultured Bacteriovorax sp.
ACCGGCGCCACCGCCGCCTTTTTTAAAAGCAATAGTTCCAAATGGCAGATCAAGTTCATCGTGAACAACCAAAATGTTTTCCATGGGAATTTTAAAGAAGTTCATGAGAGGTTGAACACTCTCGCCTGAGAGATTCATAAAGGTCTGGGGTTTTAGGAAATAAATTTTCTCATCACCATTTTGATAGACGGCGTACTGACCTTTAAATTTATCAGTCCAGCGAAGATCGTTAGCGAATGAAAGTTCTTCAAAAACATCCCAACCAATGTTGTGTCTTGTGTAGTGGTATTTGCTGCCCGGATTTCCAAGGCCTACGATTAAACGATCCATGAAAACTACACGAAAAGCGAGCTTACAGAATCATTGTTAAATGTTCTGTGAATAGCTTTAGCAAGAAGTTCAGCTGTAGAGAGAACTTTAATTTTGTCTGTTTTCTTGGCCGCTTCTGTTAGTGGAATAGTATCAGTTACAATCACGCGATCGAGTTCAGCACATTCTGAAATGCGTTTAATAGCTGGATCAGAAAATACCGGGTGTGTGGCGAAAGCATAAATCTTAGTGGCACCATTTTTCTTAAGAGCTTTACAAGCTTCTACAAGAGTTCCGGCCGTATCGATCATATCGTCGATGATGATACATTCTTTTCCTTCTACGTTACCTACAACGTTCATCGCTTCAGCAACGTTTTTACCTGTTCGGCGTTTGTCGATCATGGCGATTTCAGCATTTAGTTTTTTAGCGTAAAAACGAACACGTTCAACGCCACCAGCATCTGGTGAAACAAAGATTGTGTTATCAGAGAAAATTTCTTTCTTTATGTAATTGAGAATAACTGGTGAAGCGAAAATGTTATCGAAAGGAATGTTGAAAAATCCCTGAATTTGACCAGCATGCAGATCCATAGTGATAACACGAGTGGCACCGGCCACTGTTAAAATATCAGCAACGAGTTTTGCGGAAATCGGAGTACGTGGAGAAGCTTTGCGATCCTGACGAGCATATCCATAAAAAGGAATGACGGCCGTAATCGATGCTGCTGATGCTCTCTTAAGGGCATCGATCATAATCAAAAGCTCCATTAAATTGTCGTTCACTGGAGCACAAGTCGATTGAATAATAAAAACATCAGCGCCGCGAACGTGTTTTTCAATCTCACAGAATATTTCACCATTGGCGAAACGAACAAGCTGCGGATTAACTAACGGAACGTCTAGAAAGTCTGAGATTTGATTTGAGAGCGATTGATTTGAAGACCCAGAAACTAATACGATTCGTTTCAAGAGATCCTCCTAGTGAAATTGGATTAGGAAAGAATTGGTTGGGGTACTAGGATTCGAACCTAGGAATGGCAGAATCAAAATCTGCTGACTTACCACTTGTCGATACCCCAATGCATTCGTGAACTTAATATAAACTTTCGAGGGCTTTTTTGCAAGACCTAGTTGATGAGATCGCAGTTGAATTGTTGGAAACGTCTTCCGCGATCTCGGTAGTAGTTTTGGAAAACATTAAAAGCAGTGCTTGCTCCATATAGTCCCAGAGACTTGTTTTTCCGAGCGCCTTCGTAGCCTACCCAAATTACCGTTAAATTTTTTCCATCGAAGGCCACATACCAGTTATCGTAGCCATTGTTTGTCGTCCCAGTCTTACCGAAAAAGCGAAGTTTTTGCATAATGCTATCCACGTTTCGCTCGACTGTTGTAAGGTTGGGGTCAGATAGAATCGAGAGAACACTTTGATCCATGAAGCGTTCGCTATTTTTTATTTTTGCGCACTCCGCTTTGATAAATTGCCCATAAGACGAATGGAGTTCGGCAACACTTAGTTCCATACTTCCCAAAAGTTCTGAAGGATATTGCTCCAATGGAGTTCTTATTTTTGGGAAATAAGCTTTAAGGTGCTCGCCTACTTGGAAAAACCCCAACTCTTGAGCCACTCTTACCAAGGGGCGGTTATAGGATTTTAGAAGAGCTTCCGTCATTGTCACTTGAGCTTCATTAATTTTGTGAGCTTCTTTAGGCGACCAAATTCCCGAATTGAGCCTAATAGGAATTTCTTCCGTTAAAACATAGTCGCTCATCTGTCGGCCCATATCTTGGAAGACTGAATAAACGATTGGTTTAATCGTACTTCCGATTTGGTGTCTTTCAGCATGCAAAGCTTTTTGTTTATTTCTTTCAATACGAGAGTAGTAACTAAAATTTGAGTTTTCAGTTAATGGTCCGAGCATAACCTTAACTGAAATATCGAGCGTATTGAATTTGTCAGTGAAGCGCTCTTTGATTTTTGCTTTAACGTCTGCCACTTTTTGAATGAGAACAAACTTCTCATAATTTGCAAGCGTTGGTTCAGGATCATTCAGCGTACGCCAAATAGATTGCTTATATTGTGAGCTTTCAGCTTTTTTAAGACGTTCAACAAAACGATCCCAATCTGCTTTTTTCCAAATGCTGGCCGGATCGTTAGGAACAAAATTCTCTTGAATGAGTTTTTCGTAAACAACTTCTGCACGCTCTTTAAGGCGTTCAATTTTTTTTAGCGGGGAAAAATAACTTGGCCCTTTCAGAAGACCAATGAGAATCGCACCCTCGTAAGGAGTAATGTCTTCTGGCTTTTTACCAAAGTAAAAAGTTGAGGCGGCAAAAACACCTTTAATTTTTATTCCTTGGAGTGCTCCCCAATAAACTTCATTCAAATAGGCTTCGAGAATCTTTTCTTTGGGAAAACGTGACTCAATATAAACAGAAACAATCACTTCTTTAATTTTTCGTGAAAATGTTTTTTCATTGGTAAAAAAGATATTCTTTACCAACTGTTGCGAGATCGTTGATCCCCCTTGTTCAAAACGCATCTTTCGAACGTTAGCGACAAAAGCTCTAAAGATAGACTTGAAATCAACACCAAAATGATCGAGATAGCGCTTATCTTCAATTCCAATTAATCCTTTCCAAAAAATGGAAGGTGTGTAATCAAAAGGAAGGTAGTGTTGATAGCAATAAAGCTCCACACAATCGTTAGCGAGAAGATTCTTAAAAATAATTTTACGATGAACTTGCAATAAACCTGGGACTTCCCGCATTTCGGAAAGACCACCCTCTTCTTTCAATCGCGCGAGAAAATCATCAAACGGTGAGCGGTCTGCTGAGAAAAGTTGAAAATGTTGAAGCTCTTCTTTTTTAACAATGGAGCCTTCCTCTAAAACAACTTCAGGAAATTGAGTAATGTAAGGATCGTAGTTCTTGTTAATTTTTTCTTCGAGAAGTGAAACAGACGTTTCATCAAGTGTAGATTTGACGAAGATGAAAACAGCAATCGCTACTCCCAAAAAAAGGATGAAAAGTACTGCTAATATCCGTATTGCCCATTGCTTCATATCAGTCTGATTTAAAAGTTTCTCGTTTTGACTTAATTACTACCATTTCATATAGTATTTTGATGAATCTTACCAATGTTAAATCATCTCTTCTAGGGAGTATTTCTTATGTTTAAGCAGCTCAGAGTTTTTCTTACGGCAGTCATGGTAATTACACCTGTCGTTTCACAGGCCCTACCAATCGACTGGCATGGAGCTTTTGGTGTTGACTCAACACTGATGAGTGACTTCCGTCGGATAAAAGCTCCTACAGATGTGACATCGACAAATGCAGGCTCGCAAGAAGTGGGTCTCGATAACGGTGCTCACTCAACAGCTTCATGGCAAAGCTATATTTTCCGTCTAAGCCCGACGATGATCATTAACGACGCTGCTACATTCAAGGGAGAAATCTCTACTGGATATGCTAACGGAGGATTTCTTGGAGATGCTCCGGAAGTTAATAAATCTACAACGAACACAGCTTCACTCTATCACCAGAATCAAGCTGCAGGACAAAATGTTGTCATCAAAAAAGCTTATCTTGAACTTTACTCAGACACGGCAACTTACCTCATCGGTCGTCACACTTATCATTGGGGTCTAGGAGCTATCTATCACGATGGTGCAAACACATGGGATCGCCACGCTTATTCTCGTGACGGGATCACGATGAAATTAAAGATCGGAAACTTTCACATCAATCCATTCTGGTCGAAAATTTCTAATCAAGGTTATACTCGCGCTACAAACGCAAAAGAATTTGGTCTCGGACTTCTCTACGATAACGATGAAAGAGATATCGCATTCGGTATTCATCATTCAATCAAATCGAGCAACTCGCAAAACACTTTTTATCAATCAAGCATTGATACTCCTTACACAACATCAAATCCAGTTGGTCAAACAGATGTAAAAATCACAGACATCTTTCTTAAAAAAACATGGGAGAAATTTGATCTTGCTTTAGAAGTTCCACTTATCTCTGGTGATATTGGAAGAACTTCACCATCTGGAATTCTTACAAGTTTTTCTGCTAAAGCTTTTCTTCTTCAAACAAATTACCGCATGAGTGATGCCTGGACTCTAGGTCTTGATGGTGGACAAGTAAGTGGTCACGATGGTTCATCAGGAAAATTTGGTGCGCTTTATTTAAATCCAAACTATCAAGTGGCAAATCTTCTTTTCAGATACAACCTCAATGCCATTGGAAACACAGCCGAGAGCATTTACGATTCTTACATCACAAACACGATGTATATTAAACTTCGTTCATCTTACTCAACTGAGAAATGGGTTTTTGATACTGCTGTTATCTATGCCCGTGCTGAAGAGGTTGCGACTGCAGGTAGAGCTGCTTTCAACCATACTAAGCACAAAATTTTCAATGCAATCGCTTCACAAGACGACGCACTTGGAACTGAATTCGACTTCAATGCTACTTACAAGTGGAATAACGAAGTTTCAGTTGGAGCGGGCCTGGGATACTTAATGACTGGTGATTACTATTCATTCACAAACACAGCTGGTGTCACTAATGAAGCGAAAAATGCACTAGTTCTTCAAGTAAATACTGGCGTAACTTTTTAATTCACCAATAAAAAAGGCCCTCTAAGAGGGCCTTTTTTTTGTCTATATTTTTTTAAATCTTAAATTCCTGGCCATCCACCCATTTGCCCCATCTGAGGCTGTTGCAACATCATTGGTTGTTGCATTTGGAACTGACCCTGCATTGGCATCTGCATCTGACCTTGTCCTTGCATCATGAAAGGCATTTGCTGTTGTTGCATCGGCATTCCCATGTTGTACAGAGACGGATCATAAATTGTCGATGTCTGTGGTCCTTGATAATAAGCCGGATAACGATCAGCAAAGTTATCTTCAAAACTTGTATAAGAAGCACCATATGGATCGTACATTTCACTATCTCTTTCAGCTTTGCTAGCAATCTTTCTTTGGTATTCGTTATAGTTCATACCCATTTTATCGAGTTTTTCATTTTTACCTTTGATGTAATAAAGATCTTTATTACGTCTCTTAAGCTCGTTACTTCTTCTCGATTGGTATCCAGTTTGGAACTCTTTACACTTAATTGGATTTCTCATCCCGCCCGTCATACCGGCCGTACAATATTTTTGATAATCTTCCATTTCTTTTTTCTCGTAGCTTGCGTAACGAGAGTTCATACGAGTGATTGCGGCTTCTCTTTCTTTTTCCGTTTTCTTGATTGGATACAAGTTCCCTTGTCCAACTAGATATTGGTCAGTCCAATCTGTAAGCGTTCTGTCGAAAGTAATGATTCGATCACCTTGTTCTTGGTTAGCTTTTTCAATTGTAAGTTGTTTTCCACGTTTCTCATCAATTGAACCAGCATAAACTCTTCCGTAAAGGTAAGACTTCAGACGAATATCTTCGATAATTTTTGCCTGGTCAGTAATTGCATACTTTTCCATTATCGAATAAAGGTTAGCAAAAGATGTGGCCTGTCTCTTGGAGAAAGCTGCAATATCCTCATTGATCTTTTTAACTTCTTCATCGATTTTTCTTAACGCTTCTGTGTCTTCTGTTTGAGCTCTTTCTTGAAGAAGAGTATCAAGACGATAGATCGCTTGGTTCAAAAATTTTGAGTCAAGCTGTTTTGCAAAATCTGCATATTTAGTGATTTCTTTCTTAGCTGTGCTCTCATCCATCGTTTCTTTATTTTTATTAATTTTGTCTTCGATCTTACTCATCTCTTCATAGATTTTTGTAACATCTGTTTTTACTGCACTTAAGTAACTTGCATCGAGTTCTGCTTTAATTTTATCCGCTATGTCTTTTAGTGCATCAGCATTACCAATTGATCGTCTTGCTTCTGCAATTTTTTGTGCGTCTTTTGTTTTACAAATGGCATTGATTTCTTCAATAAGAACATCCTGACCTTTGTTCACATAAGTAAGTTCTGGTTCTACTTTTTCCGCTCTCATACAAAGACTAGAAGGCAATTCAATTTTGTCATCGAAACCATAAAGGCTCTCGTATCCTTCAGTTCCCGAGTACGCTTTGGGAAATGCATACGATAGTTTAATTGTTTTTTTGATGTCTTTCTTTTTATCAAAATCATAAGACAGCACGTGAGAGTATTCTGAGTATTCCTTTCCTTCGCGTGCACTGTGATCAATTTTTCCATCAACGAGGATTTTTGCGTCTTCAAGACACTTAACATACTCACCATATGTTTTACCGTTATCAACGGCCATCATCACAGTAATATTTCTTGTCTCTTGATCTTGGTGAATAAGTGGAACGAACTTTCCACACACATCAATTGATGCTGGAACTTTCACCAGGACTTGATTATCGGGTCTAAGTTCAAATTTTAATGGTGTTCCTTCTCGCGAAATATGCTGGAAGAAATCGAGTGGAAAATATTTAGCTGCATCTTGATCCATATTACAGCTAACACTTGCTGTACCTGGTTTCAGATCAATTTTTCTTGTATCAACTGGCTTGCCAGGTTTGATAACAACATTTTCAGGATTCGCTGTTGAAGTTGCACTCGGTAAATCACCATTTGAACCAGCTGGTTTGCGCACACCTTTGATTCCCGCAACTGCACTGTCAGCGAGTAAGGCCGCAAAGATGAGATGAACAACAACTGCATTCTTTTTGAATTTCATACGAATTTTCCTTGTAGACCAAAGTCTTACTAGTTCTCTTCGTCTTAACGGATAAAAATGAAGTTTACTTTAATACTTAATCAAAATAATAAGGATCTACGTCGATTTTCAATGAGATAGCTGAGGAATCAGTTTTATGCTTGAGGTAGGTATTTAAAGCGTTGTGAAGTTGGTTAATATCATCACTTCTTATCATTATAGACCATG
>CAMLRB010000183.1 GCA_946482295.1 uncultured Bacteriovorax sp.
AATGAAACCCATATTGTGGAATAAAAGTTGTCGCCTCAATGTGAACATTGTTACTTTGAAAGACTCAAATATTTATAATGTCTCTGATCTAGGTGGAAAAAAAGTTCTCATTTATAACTTTGGCTATTATTCCCCATTAGAATTGGATGCTATTGCAAAATGGAATATCTCTAAAACAGATTTTTACTTTACGTCAGATGCTAGAAGAGCTTATACGGCTTTGCAGAATAAACAAGTTGAAGCAGTGTTATCTGGTGTTGTTGAAAGTTCTAGTGGTGAAGGTAAAACCAGTTATGTATTTGGAAAATTACCTAACTCCGCATTTAAGGAAATTGCCATCACTGATTCAAAACTACCTTGTAGTGTTGTAAAAGCATCTCTTGCAACAGATGAAAATAAAGTGCAGAAAATGATTGAGCTTGTGAATGTCATTAATTCGAAAAAAGAAAACCGCGCCATGTATCCAGGAATACTTATTGATTATACACCAGTTTCAGATGCGGAATTTAAGGCAGTATTGGGTAACTACAATATGTCCAAGTTGGAACCATTAAAAAATTTAGCAAAAGATTTAAATGAAATGAAGCCAGCCGATACACCAACTTCAATTCCAGTTATTCAGGACCAGGGGCAACCAACCAGGCCTGTAAACAATCAGTAAAGGTGTAAATTAGGCATTAAAATACTAACTATATTCTTTTGAAAAATCTTTTAGCAGTATCCAACTGTGTTGAAACAGTCCTTTTATCAAGCCTACGCTATAAATGAATAGGATCAACAAATGCATGAAGAGATAATCTAATTTAAAAGTTCTGTGTTTCAAGAGACCTTGAATAAACACAATGAAGAAGTAAGTAAGAAACAAGAATCCAAGTTTAGATGATAAGTTAAAGAGCCAGGTAAAAAAAAGTAAGTTGAATACCAGTGGCAAAAAATATATAAATTCTGACCAAAGTGGAATTTTCATAAAGTTCAAAACGCGACATTCGCCGCTTTTCATAACAGAAGCTGCCAATGGCCCATAGCTTGCTTTTCGATCATGATAAACATACAAACGTGGATCATGCTTAATAATTTTTCCTTCAAGCTTTAATTTTTTTAAAAGATGATTCTCTTCATTTCTAAAGAGATCTCCATCAAACTGATGCTTTTCAAATAAAGTTCGCTTCATCCACAAATTACATAAGATTAGAGAAGTTTCATCTGCTACAGATGGCCCGCTCGCGGAGTGAGTATGGTGGCGTTTAAAAGTTTTTCCCATACAAAGAGGAGAAGAGAGAACATATCCAAGTGTGCGTTGAAACTGGGAACAAGTTGGAGAAGATTGGTCAGGTCCCCCAAGAACATCCCATGGTTCCTCAAAGCTAACTTTTTCAAAATATCCAACAGGAACTACGCAATCATCATCAAGAAAGAGAACATTCTCTGCCTGACATTTAGTAACTCCAAAATTACGAGCAGCGGATGGTGAAGATGAGGGAATATAGTAGCATTTTACTTCAGGAAACTTCGTTTTGGTTTTTTCAAAGTAAGACAATTCTCCATTGAAAACCACAATAGTCTCCATATCGCGAGATTGCATGGTCGATCGTAGAGATTCTAAGCAGTTTTCGAGCTCTTTTTTTCTATTGTATGTCACAATGACAATGCTAAAATTCATTAAACAATTATCCTAGTCTAGAGGTGATTTTGCAACGTATACAATTGCAAATCTTTCATGTGACCGTCTATGTTGAAAGCCAATGGGCCGAAGTTATAGACTTACTCAAAAAAGATTTCTGGTCTTATTTATCTAAGGATTCACCCTATGCAGAGGGATCAACTATTGCTCTCTCGCTATTCAGGGAAAATACTAAGCCCCAATTTCCAATAAAAGTAGCAAGCTTGCAAACTCAAAATGCAATTAATTACGATGAAGGTTTCACCCGCTTTAGTGATTACTATGGCACTCTGTACTCCGTTATAGATTTCGAAAAAAATAGAGCGAAACTCTACTCAACAGATTTAGATAAAATGCACGAAGTTGCTTATCTTATGATCCTTTCTCGTGTTGGTAAAATTTTGGATCTGGATGGCTTCCATAAGCTTCATGCTTTCGCCATTGCTATAGGTGAAATTGCTTTGGTCTGTATGATGCCCTCTAAGGGAGGGAAAAGTACTTTACTTGCTGAGTTGATGAAAGATCCGGAAGTAAAAATGTTATCTGATGACATTCCACTTATCGATTCAAGGGGAAAACTCTATCCGTTTTTACTAAAAATAGGTATGGATGAAATTCCTACTGATTTTATCATCTCAAATCCTGAAGAAAATGTTTATCAAATGAAGCGTGCACAATATGGCACAAAACAATTGATTTGCACACGGGGACTTCTCGATAGAATCGAAGTACATGATAAGCAATTTGAAAAAATCATTTTGCTTGAATCTTTCAGAGTTAATTCACCTGTCTCAAGTTTAAGGAAAGTGACATTTTGGAAAGCCTTTAAAGGTGTCTTTAAGCATGGGATTATAGGAGTTGGTTCACCCATCATCATTGAATACTTTTGGGAGTTTGGATCTAAGGACTTTGCAGTTAAAACCTTCATTTTTTTGAGAAGGCTTGTGGCCTTTGGATTTCTCTGTAAAAGAGCGAAGAGATATCATCTATATGCCGGCACGGAACCCAAAAAAACGGCTCAAGATGTTTTAAAATTAATGCGTCGACTGAGTCATTGGTAAACTCCACTAAAATACTCGGTCTGACTTAAATCACCCTTGCGACTATTTCAAAAAGTGCGAAAATGAGTTATGCCTATCAAGAAGAGAATTTCTACACTCATACGCGATCGTGCGGTCATATGGATGATCCTTTTTCTTTTCTGTTTAACTTTTGGCTACTTTAACAGAGTTGTTTTCAACTCCGATGATTACTACGATCTTTATTCATCTAAAATGTCTCAGCAGAAGTTAGATTTTTACTTCGAAGATCGATCTGCATCTTTGGGTGGTAAATCTTATACTAAGAGTGAGTTTCTTTCATCCGATTCTTCTCACATTATAGTAGGGGATATAGATCGCGACGGTTTCGAAGATTTTTTATCTGTAGGTAGAAATGAGAAAGGTAAAAATTTTTTTAATCTTCATCAAAACAATGAGGGAAAAAATTTTGTGATCCGTCATGATCTGCTAAGACCAGTATGGAAAGTTGTGGGCAAAAATAGAATTTATACTGCTGCTCTAGTCGATTTGGACAATGATGGCTGGTTAGATCTCGTTCTCGTTCAACAGAAAAATGAATTTCAGCAAGTTACTTTTCTAAAAAATGAAAAAGGTAAATTCAAAACTTCAGATTGGGGGCCAATCGTTACAGTAGGTGATAAGAGAAATATTAACTTACTCGATGTGAATGCTGACGGATTTATAGATCTTTATTTCTCAAGTTTCATGCAGGAGAGAATTAGAGGTTTCACGCCACTGGTTTCCAATGGAAATGATGGCGGCAAGAATATACTTCTTTTGAATCAATCAGGATTGAAATTTGAAGATCGCACAGATGAATTTGGGCTTGGTAATAGAGCATTGAGCTGGACTGCAGCTTTAGCAGATTTTGATCAAGATGGGTATGTAGACCTCGTTGATATAAATGATTTTGGATATAACAACTATAAGAAAAATATTAATGGTAAGCATTTTGTCGATGAAACAAAAAAATTTTTTAACGCTCAAAATGTTAGTTATTCGATGTCTGGTGAAGTAGCCGATTTTAATAATGATGGCGCTTTTGATATTTTTATTTCCAACGTCAATAGGCCAACACTATTTTCGGGAAATAACTATTTATTAATGAATAACCCAAAAAACTTAGGGGCATTCAAAAACGTGGCTCGTCTGCAGAAAGTTGATGCCTGTGGGTGGTCATGGGGAGCAAAAGCACTTGAACCAAACAATGATGGCAATGAAGCAATCTTTGTTGTTAATGCACCTACTCGTTCACCAAACTCTGCTTTAAGATCATCGTTCAATTCGTCGCCTTTATTTCTAAGAGAATTGGCCAGCGAAGGTGACGATCAACTGTTTAGTAAAGGGCAGTTTACTAATACTGCACGTTTTCCCGAAAGGAATTGTTTGTATTATTTCGACGGAAATCAATTTTCAGATGTTGCGGAAGCAGCAGGAATCAAAGATTTGAAAGGTGGAAAATCTGTTAGTACTTTTGATTACAACAATGACGGAGTTACAGACCTTCTCATTGGAAATGTCGATTCTTCGCCAATTTTGTATGCAGGAAATTACAAAGGAAAGAATCGGTGGATTGGTTTTAAACTAATTGGAAATAAATCAAATAGAGATGCAATTGGTGCAGTTGTAAACGTTCAATTCACAGATAGAGAAAAGAAAAAGCAGATTTTTCCGACGAATGGTTATCAGTCACAATCATCAACACGCTTGATCTTTGGAGTTAAGGATAAAGAGGATATTAAAAATATTCGTATTATTTGGCCATCAAGAAAAATTCAAAATGTTACAACGTTCAATATCGGAGAGTATAACGAAATCTATGAAGAACAAAACTTTTGATCGAAACTGGTTACAGTTTTCTGCTCATTGGATTTATATACTGCTTTCGCTCAGTTTGTATCAATCTGCGTTTCCTTTTATCAATTTCATTTCAAGTTATGTTTTTGCATTTTTAGTTTTACGAATTGGCCAAAGATTTATAAGCGAAAGCTATTTTAATCATTCCACGCTTTCTATTCTGACAGTATGTAATTCGGTTTATTTAAATCTCGGATACGATTATAACCATTTCTATGTTTTACATATTGCTATATTTCTCGCAATGAACTCGAAATTTTTCTTTCGAGATGAAAAAACTAAAAAAGGAATGTTCAATCCTTCAATGGTAGGTATATTCATATTGGCAATGCTCTTTCCCGCATATGCTACCCACACTCCTTATCTATGGTCTTCAGAATGGTGGCAAGTTTTAATCATTTTTGTAGTTGGAACAATTATCACTAGATTAGTGGGGACATATATAATTTCTTATTGCTATCTGGCCGGATACGTCCTTTTTGCATTCTTGTTTGAATGGCTAGGATTCTCACTTTTTGACACTCCCATGAAAATGAAGTTTTCTCTTTTTTGGATTTTAGGTGCATTTAGCTTTAATAAACTCATTCATACCTTTCACGTTATCACGGATCCACAAAGCTCGCCTTCAACGACCAAGGGGCGCATCTATTTTGGCTTGTCAATTGCGTTTATAGAAATGACACTTAAGATTTTGGATACTTTAAACAATGTCATCATTGCTTATTTGTTGGTAGCCGCTTGCTATCAGTTGGGAAAGAGATACACAATAACTTCTAATTTTAAAATTCAAGAAAGATTAGAACCGATCATTTAGTAGGAATAAAATGGCTAATTTAAAATTACTTTTCATTGCAACTTTTATAATTCTTTCTAGTTGTGCTCACAAGCAAGACTTAAAAGATGGCAAGCCTTCACTTACTACTGATATTGTAAAAGAGCCATTGTTGGATCTCTCACACTATAACGAAGTCTCAGATTATTATGTTAATGATAAAAAGCATTTTAAAGAATTTCTAGACAAATATTGGGACAAAATTGTTTTAAAAAACCGATTATCTAAAGAGCAATATATTGAAAATTTTCAAGAGCGTAGTCTTAAAAAGACTTTTATTGAATGGATGCATAACTCAATTGTTGAACTTAACAACCGCAACTTGGCCATTTATCACGGTAAAATGTTTAGCTATTTTTATCAAAATCGTGGAAAAGAAAAAACAATCTTTTATTCACACGGAAATGTTTCACCCTTTTCCTATTGGGCTGAATTTGCCTCAGCTTTCAATGACAGATTCAAAGATTACAATGTTGTTTTTATTCATTCGACAAAAATAAATCATGACCCTAAAAGTTATTCTGCAGAGGAACTCAATTCTCTCTTTGAGGATGATACAAAAAGTTTTTTTGCAGCATCTAATTTAAATGCCAAAGAGTCATATTTCAATATAGTCTGTCACTCAGCTCTTTTTACTTATGACTATTTCAAAAACAATCCAAATGGATACGCGAAAATTATTTATTATGCCCCGATGATCAAAAAATCAGCAGATGATGTTGTACAGAATTTTTCAAATGTATTTCCACCTGACTTGATAATGGATAATTTTTACGCTGTCTATTTTCTCTTTTCCTTATCAACTCCTAGAGGGACTCGTTCATTTCCGATCCCACAAGTCTCTCTAAGTTTTAATATAGCGACAGAGAAGAATTTGACCGATCTTTATTATAAAGGATTAGATATATCTCAATTTAATAGAAAGGCGCTTATTTATGCTGAAAAAGAATCAATGCTTGTTGATGATTCTTATTCGATTAAAGATTTTAATCCCCAATCCATTATAAGACTTTCAAACATGTATCATCATGATTACTTTTCAGTAAGAGATCGGTTCGGTTATTATTTTGATTCATTAGAAAAATTGATATCTCAATGATTTTAAAAAGATTTCTTTTTCTTTTAATAAGTGTAAGTGGGTTGGCTTACTTGTCCATACCATTTATTTTAATAGTTTTAATTTTAACAATTTTGAATTTTTGTATTTTTCAACTCAGTGGAATTTTAGTTCCATCATTGCTCCTTTTGCTAAATGTAACCTGTCTCAGTCTAACTAAATTGAATTTTCCCTTCGAGAATCAAATACAAAATTTTCTTATCCCTTTTAGTTTGTCATTTTATGCATTCAGAGTGTGGAGTCTTTATTTAGATAGAAAGAATAACGAAATTGTAGAGACATTAAGTTTAATAGATTTTGTATCTTATCTCATGTTTTTACCTACGTTTATTAATGGGCCATTCATTGATTTCAATTCATACCAAGAAGAACTTAAGAAAAAATTTAAGTTCATGCGAATTCATGAAGCCTTTTTTTTATTTATTAGAGGTTCATTTAAAAAATTTGTCCTGTCTCAAAATATTTATTCACTAATAGTAGAAATAAATTTTTCTTTACATAGGTCTAAAGGGGAATTGCTATTGGCGCTTTTCATGAACGTTGTTTATGTAACTATTGATCTAAGTGCTTATACTGATTTTGCCCGTGCCTTTGGAAAAGTGCTGGGGTGTGAACTTCCGTTTAATTTTAATCTTTCATTGTTATCAACAAATATTCCCCAGTTTTGGCAACGTCAGC
>CAMLRB010000184.1 GCA_946482295.1 uncultured Bacteriovorax sp.
AATGTTAAACGCAAGTACGATGATAAACATCGCCAGTGTCGCAGCACCTAACTGCCACCAAACTCCACGCGCTAACTCTAATTTTGAATCGTCTATCATTGTACCCCAACTTGGGCGTCCTTGTACCCCTAAACCTAGATAAGAAAGAATTACCTCAGATTTAATGGCCGCCTCAAACGTTAGGGAAAAGTTGATAATCAATACGTGCGAGATGTTTGGTAGGATATGCTTAAAGATTTTTCGTGTGTTGCTCGCTCCGATAGCGTTCGCTGCTTGAGCATATTCACGGTCTTTGTGTCTCATAACTTCACCGCGAACGATTCGGCAGAGACCAACCCATGAAGTAATACCCAAGGAAATAAAAACAGTCGTCGTTCCCTTCCCTAGAATAAAGGCAATTGATACGAGAAGCATGATTCCTGGAATTGATGAGAAAGTTGTATAGAACCAAACAATAAACTCATCAACCAACCCACCAAAATACCCGGCGATCATCCCAAGTAGTGTACCGATTGTGATTGAAATGAAAGCTGTTGCAAGTCCAATGGCCACTGCTGTTTCAGCACCTTTGACCATTTTCCAAAAAACGCTTCTTCCAAAAATATCTGTACCGAAAATAAATTCAGCACTTGGTGGAGCATATGAAGGACCTACTTCGAGTCCCCAATTGCTTGCTAAAACTCCCATGAAGACGAGGAGAGCAACGATAAAATAAAACGCAACGATAATGAGGGCCGTAAGAGAAAGTTTATCGTTAACAATCGTGTGAATAGCGTGTTGCCATAGCGACTTTGACGTTTTCTTTTTTGGTTCATTAGTTTGTACAGAACCTACTGCCTGAGCACTTGAAGTCATATATATCCTTTCTATTTCAATTTCATACGTGGATCGACCACAGTGTAGAGAACGTCAGTCAGTACGTTAAAGAGAATAAAACCTACTGCTGTCATAATCGTCATTGCTTTGATCACGGGAAAGTCACTATTGTTGATTGCTTTCAACGTGAGTCCTCCCAATCCTGGGATTGAGAAAAACGATTCAAGGAGAAGGAAACCAATAATTAGTGTAGGGATCTGGATAATGACGTAAGTAAGAATCGGAATCATGGCATTCTTTAAAACATGCTTGAACATGATAACTGTCTCTGTAAGTCCTTTAGCTCGCGCTGTACGAACGTAGTCTTGGTAAACTTCGTCGAGAATAATGGCGCGATAAAAACGTGTGTCTGGTCCAAGCCCGATAAAGACATAAAGAAAAACAGGAAGAATAATATAAGGAATAAAGTATGGGAATCCATGCTCATATCCTGAAATTTCAAACCACCCTAATTCGTAAGCAAGAAACCACTGTCCAAAGAGAATGTAGGCCAAACTTGGAATACTCATCATGGCGATAGAAACAATCAAAACCACTTTATCGATCAACTTGCCACGATAGAAAGCAACAAGAAGAGCGAGCGAGATTGATAATACGTTCGTCAGAATGAAAACCGGAACAGTGATACTCAAAGAAGGAATTGATCCTGCTTTAATAAGTTCCCAAATATTTTGTTTCGAAGACCATGAATAACCAAAATCGAATGTGAAGGCAGACTTCACGATGTCGAGGTATTGATTCCAAAATGGTTTATCGAGACCAAGTTCGCGATGGAGTGTCGCGATCTGCTCAACAGTCGCATGACGACCCAACAAAATAAATGCTGGGTCGGGAGCTACGACGTTAAAGATAATAAAGATGATAAAGCAGACCCCTAGAAGAACAGGAATGACATAAAGGAGTCTGCGTAGAATGTAAAAATAGAGATTCATTAATTATTCACCGATTAAAATTTTTTCAACAACTCTTCTTTCTTGGCCGTATCAATGTTGATGTACTGGTAAGAATCGTGGTGAAGATCACTTGGACGATAGTTACGTAGCCATCCTTGTTGAAGCGTATAAGCCTGGCGGTGCATGTTGAAGAGAACAACAACTTCTTCCGCTAGGAATTTGTTAAGTTTTTCGTAACGAGCAGTTCTCTCTGGAGAATCTTGCATAACAACTGCTGCTTCGAAATCTTTGTTGTATTGAGGATTGTTGTAGTTCGAGCTGTTTGCTCCTGGTGAACTATTTGGTCCGTAGAAAAGTTGTAGGAAGTTTTCTGCATCTGGGTAATCAGCTCCCCAAGCAGCACCGAACATTTGAACGCCACGCTTTTTAAGTTTTGCTTGGAATTCTGGCCATGGTGAAGCTGAAACTTTGATTTTGATTCCGATTTGTTCCATTTGCTTTTGGAAGAACTCTCCCATTTGGCGAGATGTCGTTGAATCAGGAATATCGTAAGTAATTTCTGGTAAACCTTTTCCGTCTGGGTATCCAGCAAGCTTCATAAGTTCTTTTGCTTTTTCTAGGTTTGGTCCTTTATAAGGATTTTTGTAATCTTTGCTGTTTCCTGCAATTCCTGGAGGGATTGCCCCTTGAGCAGAGAATGATGTGTTGTTGTAGAAAAGCTCATTTGATTTAGCTTCATCAAAGGCCATTGAGATCGCTCTTCTTAGGTTAACGTTATTGAAAAGTTTGTGTTCGTAGTTGAACGCTGTGTACGTTAAGTCTAACTGAGGTGAGATCGTAAGAGTTAAACCAAGTTTTTCCAATTCAGGAGAAAGCTTGTTGTTTTTGATAGCTGTTGCGAAGTTATCTTTAGGAACTCCGTACCAGTCAATTTCACCTTTGTTGAATTTTAACCAAGCTGGTTGAGATTCTACCATTACGTGAACAACGATTTTATCAACAAGTGGAAGTTTCTTTCCAGCGTCTGCTAATAAATGTTGGTACTCAGGAGAAGCGTCTGAAGGATAAAGCTTCTCTCTGAATGTTGGGTTTTTTGTATAAGTGATACGCTTTCCTTGGTCGAACTTTGGAAGAACGTATGGTCCAGTTCCTACTGGGTGGTTGATGAATTCTTTGCCATATTTAGCAACAACTTCTTTAGACACAACCGATGTGAATCCCATCGCTAGAGCGTAAAGGAATTGTGGGAATGGTTTTGCAAGTTGGAATTGAAGTGTGTACTTATCAAGAGCTTTAAGACCTTCAACTTCTTCATCGTAGTTTGTCGTTGGAAGTTTTTCGTTCTTCGCTCTCCACTCATTTAGACCTTTTAATTTGCCATCAAGGATCCACCAGCCATTAGCTTGGTTTTTTGAATCAGCAAGACGCTTGATAGAGTAAACAAAGTCAGAAGCTTCAACTTCTCTTCCTTTACCATTAGGGAAAGCAGCGTCGTCTTGGAAAACTACGCCTTTTTTAATTTTGAAAGTGTAAGTGATTCCATCTTTTGAAACTTCCGGCATTGATTCCGCAAGATTTGGAATTAGCTCGTATGGCATCTTCAACCAGTGATAAGCTAGAAGGCCTTCATAGATTTTTCCGATTTCGCGACCTGAGTAAAGGTCATCGGCCATAATTGGATCGTATCCCTTGATTTCAGCTGGGCTGATAATGTTCAGAACGCGCTCGCTTGCATTTTGCTTTTTTGCACAACCAGTAACAACTAGTAGTGAAAAAGCGACGAGGACACTAGTAAACGTCAAAAAGATGTTTCGCATTTTCATTTTCAAAATCCTTTATTAACAAAATAAAATGGTCGGACTTTTATTTATAGCTATGAATAGCCTCTTTTGTCATTCATTTTGGGAATTTTTTTTTGCGGAGATTGTGCGTGACGAAACTTTATTTATTCACAGGCTTGCGGAACTAAAAACAGTGTCACAATGGCATCAGCTGAATGGTCTTTGATATAAATTTTAAAGACGGTTCTCTCAAAGAATTTTTCGTTAGCTGCGAAGTTATCTACAACAAATCTATAAGATGGCGTTGTGCGTTCCAATAAAAAATGTCCATCTTTCATTTCTAATGCGTAGTGAGATGGAACAATATCGTTTGCCCTGAATCTGAGAAAATCAGATGCGAAAACAAAAAACTCTTCGACGGCCTTGGCTATCCTTGCGCGATCTTCACGCGGGCCAATATGATCTTTAAGGAGTTCTGAAATCTCAGAATTTTTAATTTCACGATTAACAACTTCTGGATTGAGGCTCAAATTTAAGAGCTTTTCACCAACGATAGGAAAATCGAGTGCGAGATCAAAACGATTTTTATTTTTTTGAAGAGCGGCTTCATAAGAAAAAGTATGCTTAGTGGTGAGAAGTTCTATACGACCTTTACCCGTACTGTTCAAACATATTTTTTTAAATTCAGTGAACGCTTCTCTTCCACTAAGCTTTCCTGTCTTTAAGCTCGCGCAGGAAGACAGGACAAACACTAGCAAGAGAACACTTAAGGAACTGAAGCCGGGAGACGAGATTTTTCGAGGTCTTCTAAAATTTTTAATACGTCTTTCCTTTCAGTTTCTGCTTTCGTGTATTGCAGGGACTCTGTGAGATAAACTTTCGCTTTATCATAGTGTGAAAGACGCTGGTAAATCATTCCGAGGTGCTTCGTGATTGTTGGATCACCTTTCACAAGTTCAAACGCTTTTTTCGATTCCTTCAACGCCTCTGCGTATTTTCCAACCTGATAGTAGTACCACGCGAGTGAATCGCGAATATAACCATCATCCGGGCGCAAGCTTACCGCTTTAGAAATATATTCAAAAGCGAGATCCATTTTTTCGTTTCTTTCTAAATAAGAGTATCCCATGAAGTTGAGAGCGTGAGCATTGTTTGGATCTTTATCAATTATGACTTGAACTAGTTTACGAGCATCGAGATATTGTCCGTTTTTCTCCATGAGAGATGCGAGATAATAGCTATGGCTTTCAGTAAAGCCTTTGTGCTCTTTAACCGCTTCAAGAGAAGCAATTGATCTTCCATATTGAAAAGTGTCTTCGAAAAAACTTGCTTCAAGCATTTTCAATTCAACCATCATCTCTGGCTGCTCTTTCGTTCGTAGTTCCACGAATTGCGTGAAATCCGCAATGGGTTTAGCATGATTTTGAACGTAAGCTTCGCGAGCTGCCGCTCCTAAAATTTGCCCCATCTGCACACCGGCTTCACCATAAAGTGGGCTTCCTTTTTGGATCCGCTTGAAAGAAGTCATCGCCTCATCTTGCTTTTGTGTCTGTTGATAAAGGGCCCCTAAATAGTAGTGAACTTTATCTGAATCAGGGACGACTTCCTGAACTTCTTTTAACAATGTAATGGCTTCTTCGTAACGAGAAACATCAGAGTATAATAGAGCTAGACGAACTTTTAAATTAACATCATTAGCATCTAGTGAACTTAAAGCTTCTGCGTAAGGAAGAACTTCTTCATTTTTATCGAGTGAAAACATGATCGCTACTAAACGTGAGAGTACTGTTGAGCTGTTCATGTTGTCTTCAGTATCTAAAAACTTTTTATAGACGTTCATCGCCGCTACAAATTGATCTTTTTCTTCGTATAATGCTCCCACAGCTAAAGCTGCCTGCGCATAAGAAGGATCAATTTTTAGAGCGCGCTCGAAATGTTTTCTTGCTTCGTCTTTATACCCACGTTCATATTCAATTCTTCCGCGGTAGAATGAATAAACAGGATTTTCTTTATTCTTCTTTTCACAAGTCATAAGAAGCGAGTGCGCCTCTTTATAGAGCTTTTCCCCTGAATATGATTTTGAAAGAAATAAACAGGCCTCTTCCGATTGTGGATCTGCGGCCAGCAATCTTTGGTAAGCTCCTCTCGCCTCTTTTGGTTTTTCAAGAGCAGCGTAAACACCAGCGAGAATTAAACCAATTGATTCATCTTTATAATTGGCCTCTTTAAAAAGACCTTCGAGAAGTTTTTCAGCTTCTTTCAAATCTGCTGAGCGAATGAGTTCAATCGCGTACTTCTTTTTAATGAATTGATCCGATGGCTGAAGCTCCATCGTGTACTTAAAAATTCGAGCAGCCGTTTGATAATCCCCTCTCATCGAAGCATCGTTTGCCTTGATAAAAAGATCAGTCGCCAAATACTCAGGGGCCTTTCCGCCAACTTTCAATGCGGAGTCCACCATTGCTCTTAATTCGTCTCCTTTAATTCCCAGTTCAGCTTGAGGATTAAAGGAAATATGTTTTATTGGATTTTCTGTTTGGCCTGGAGAATAGTGCGAGCAAGAGCTTATTAGAAAAGCGCTTAAAACCAATGTGAGCTGTAGTGTACGCATAGGCCATCCAAGGCGGTCTAAGAGAATCATCTCCCTTGGAAACTTTTTCGAACTTCTAAGAAAAAGCTTTAATAAACCCTCTTCAAAACACCTTGTTTGAACAAAAAAACCCCTGCCAACAAGCAGAGTCTAGTAGTTGATTTAATTGATTAATTGAAAATTATCAGAGGACCTCTAAAAATTGTTTGGGAATTTGTTTGACAGCATTATTTTAATATTGTTATTTCTGGCTGGCTTCACCTGAAGACCCTTGTGGGGATTCGGAGGAGATGGTTCAAGTGTTTGATTTTACTGCGAACATTTCCAAGAAGCGACGATCACTGAAAAAAGTACGTTAAAAGATTAAAAATCAGAAGACGGACCTTTTTTTTGTGATAGAAGTTCAAGGCCTGACCTTCGGTAATAATTCGCAAGAGCTACGATGCTCTCGATTAAAATAGGGGAAATAACATGAGCGACGTAAGAATCATTAAGCGTTACCAGAACAGAAAACTTTATGACACTCACCAGAGCTGTTACGTGACTCTAGAAGAGATCGCGCAAATCATCCGCGAAGGAAACGAGATCCAAGTTATCGACAACAAAACTAAAAATGACATCACTTACATCACTCAAATCCAACTTCTTTTTGATCAAGAGAAAAAATCAACTAGAGCTGGAGATGTAGAACTTCTAAAGCGCGTAATCCGCTCTGAAGAAGGAACTTTTACTGGTCACATCAAAGCTCTTGAAAGAGCAGCTGGTGTTTCATCTTCAGAATTCAAAGCTCCTTTCATGAGCTCTGAACTGAACTCTGCTATTGAAACTACAACGACTTTAAACTAAAATTTTAAGCATTAGTTCTTTCTTTAATAAAGGTTCTTAATGCTTAACAAAAATTTTATAAAAGTTACACTTGCACCCGTCTTCATGGCGGGTGTTTTATTTCTCAGCTCTCCATCTGCTTTCTCTCAACAAATGAAACCTAACATCGGCGCCCTGACGAGTGATAAAACCGCTCAGAAGGTCAATGACGATATTCCAGCAGCAG
>CAMLRB010000185.1 GCA_946482295.1 uncultured Bacteriovorax sp.
TCTTTGTTTTTGATAAATTGTGAAAGACCAACGCCCGATTCCCAAAGGACACCGAAATAAGGGCAGTATTCTTCTTTAAGAGATTGATCTTGATCTTCTTCACCGAAGTGAGCGCAGAGGATGTCAATGCTCTCATCGAGGTCTCGTATCGTCGAAAACTCGAGATCGAGCACTGACATATTCTTTAAAAGATAGGTATAACCGAAAGTACTTTTCACTAGTAGTTCATGAACAATTCAGCGCGAGAATCTTTCATGCCTGGAAACGATACGTTAACAATACATCCGCTCAAATCTGCACCTGGAGTCCAGTTAATTTGAATTTCCCAAGTTTTTTTGAAAGTTCTTGTGCTCATGTCAAAACCAGAATACATCAAAAGTGTTTGCTTATAGTCACACTCAAAATTTCCCCACTCATTGATCACTTCGACTTTAGGAAGAGCATTCCCATCAGCACTTTTTGTATCAAGTGTTAAAGAGATAACTTCTTTATTTGCAACATCTACGAGAATTTGTTTTCCCGGAACAAGAGGTGAATACTCTGTGTTGTATGCAAAAGCGTTAAGAGAAACGAGAGAAAGTAAAAGCATCATTTTTTTCATTGCAGTAATCCCCTTAATAAATTTTTTCACACTGCCTTAAATCACATGCACAAAAACTTTGTCTCGTAAGTGTGAAAAAAATACTTGGAAAGCGAGTATGTTCGACTTATAAAAAGGCGAATTTGGCTCATCCTTCACACCATTTAAAAGGACATCGGCATGAAAAAATTACTCAGTCTAACTACCTTCCTAGTCGCCTTACTTGCTTCTACACAAACATTTGCAGCTCTCGACAACATCATCATGTTCAACGGGAAAATTTACGATCCAGAAGATAAAGCTTTCAGAACAGTCAATCACATGGAATTGCATGTTAACAAAAAAGAAATTGCAATCACCATCGATGATGGTCCTAATCCAGGTGTTACTCAGGCGATGTTACAAGTGTTACGAGAATTCAACATTCGTGCAACATTCTTCTGTCTGGCTGCCAATGCAGCTAAGTATCCAGATATCATGCATGAAATTCAAGCTGACGGACATATCGTGGCCAATCACTCGAAGACTCACGCCAATCTCACTACTCTTGGAACAAATTGGCAGTCACGTTTATATGACGAAGTTATAGGTTCGTACCACACGCTTAAACCTTTTGCTTACATGAGTAAAAAATCTTATTTCCGCGCTCCTGGTGGAAACTGGAATCCACAGCTCGCTCAATATTTAAACACTGATCCCGTTGGACAGAAATACATTGGACCTGTTCTTTGGGATGTGGGTGGAATGTTAGAGCGAAATGCTGACAAGGTTCCAACGAAAGGTGCGGACTGGGCCTGCTGGAGCAATAAGTGGACAGTTGATGAATGTCTGCAAGGCTACATCACAGAGACAACAGACTACAAAGGCGGTGTCGTTCTTATGCACGACCTACGCATGCAATCTTCCGAACTTCTTCGCAAGTACATAACTTGGGCGAAAGATAACGGTTATAAATTTGTCACACTTGATGATGTAAAATTTAAACAATAATTAGAGGTCCCTCTTAACAGAGGGCCTTTTTTTATTCTTTAGTTGATTTGGTCAATGGAATGAGATGGATGCCGAGATTGTAAACACGAGTTTTATTTCCCTCAGTGAGAAACTCCGACATTTTCATTCTAAATTTTTTGATTTCTTTTTTTGCTTCCTCAATTTTATCTTCATTGATGGCCAGAGTGATGGATGTAATGTCTCTATCGGAAAGCGGATCTCGTTCCAAAGATTCAATTGATTTTTCCAAAATTTGTTTTTGAAAATGCCGAATTCCTGATGCGGCAATATCAGGTGAAGTCGACATGTGGAACTTTGTTTTAAAAAGTTTTCCATTTTCATCACGATCAAGGACATCTAATCGAATGAGACGATCAATCGCGAGTTTCACTTCCAGTTCACTAATGTTAAGAACACTGGCTAACCACTTTGTATCCTCACGAAAATTATCCACCAACATAAGTTGGGTGATACCGTAGTGGTACCACTCTTTCATCGCGGTGAAACAATCAAGACTCAATTCTTTATCTGCATAATCGACTTTCTTAAGCTCGACATCCAAGAGGTAAAAAGAATAAAGTTTCTCTCTTTCTATAGGTCCGAGTTTTAGAGCATCTGCTATTCTAACTGCTAATCCGAATGTCAGCTTTCTTTTGCCATTCAGAACACGAGAGAGAACTCCAGGATTCACTTCCACCATTTTGGCAAAGGCCCTCAACGAAAATTGGGGATTGGTTTTAGACTTCTCTTCCAACAATTGCTGAAGCCAGATCTGCGACTGAGTTGTTTTGATTAATGTTTCCATGGTTTTTATTGTCGTCTGTTTCAAAAAAATTGCAACAAACCGTTGCATTCGGGCAACATCAGACTGAAACACTCCAGGAAATATTGGATCACCTTACTTGGGATACACCTCGTTGCCACTGCTTTATCTTTAAGTATTGTTTAGAAAACCGATAAGCCAAACATGAAAAACTTGATCACCCCGACACTCATTATTCTTCTCACAACAAGCTCTTGCACCACTCCTCCGCCAGTAACACCCACGCCTATACTGTCAGAGAGAGAACCTGCAAGCTCTCTTCAATGTAGAGAAATTATCACCTCATTTTTGAGTCCAGATCGTTTTGATGCTCAGACTTTTAATAAAAAGCTAGCGCTTGATATTTCTAATGATCAACTCGCAAATTATCTCTACTCTTTTAGAGAAGTTGATTTGAATAAGATGACTGAAGATCAACTAAGTTTTATGAGAGCTATCTATCTGTTCAGTCAAGATGATAAACCTTTAAGAGACGAACTTGTTACTCAGTTTATCAAAATGATGAAAGGTGAAACTCCAGATGCTAAAAGTAAAAATTGGGATCGTTTTTTTGCTCACAAAAAAAAGTTAGATATTTATAAAGAAAAAAAATTAGCGAAGGCCACGACACCAGAATTAAAAAAAGCCGCCCGCGAGCAATCACTCATCTATGAAAAACTTTATATGAGTTGTAAATCGCATGTACAGAAAAAGCCCACACCTGCTGATTTAAGGCTCGCTAAAAATCTCACCTATGCTCTCACGGCAGGGGCGATCACTTCAACAAGTGCGACTTATTCCTACATCCATCGCGAAGAGGAAAAAGACTCAAAATGGATGAAAGGTCTCTATTTTGAAATTGCCCTCACTGGGATTTTTACTTATGTAGGCGGAACATTCGTCACTTCAAATCCTCGTCTTAATCCATGGACTGTTCGTGCTCCTTTGACTTACTTCAATGCTGCAGTTGCCGATCTTGGACCCTCTGGTGCCTATTCTTATTTCTTCAACGACACTGATGTAGAAATGCAAAAGAAGTTCGAAACGATGAAGAATGACGTACAATTTCAGACGGAAGTCGCAGAACTTTTACATTACGCTCAAGAAAATAATTTGTTTGAAAAACATCTCGCAGCAACTGAAAAACTTTTTAAACAAAAGCCTCATTCAAAAATGACTCTTGAAGAAATCAAGAACTCGTTTGACATTAACAATGTCGATCTCGAAGAAAGCCGTGAATTGCTTTTTGAGGCCATGGCCGAGAAAGAGTATGCTGATAAGGCAGGGCCGCTTAAAACCGGTTACGAAGGCCTTGATCGTTACACCTTTCACCGTCTGTGGACTTTGGGAAGTGTGCCTTACAACATCGGATTTGCCCTTTTGATGCATAATCAGATGTGCATGACTCCAAATCCAAAAGCGGGTTTTGCCAAGGCCGTAGGGACCTATTTCGCAGGCCAATTGCTCCTAGACACCATCTATTACAAAACTCGCGAGGAATTAATTAATCAGTAGTTTAAAATTTCTCCAATTTAAATAAGGGACATAATAAATGAAGTCGTTTCTCTGTAGTTTTTTTGTTTTCGCATTTATTCTTCAATCTCCGGCCTATGCAAAAGTCGAGCATAACGAACATAAGCGGGAATCAGGCCCAGTGAGTGCAGATGCTTCACTTTCCCTTTTAAAACAAGGAAACAAACGTTTTTTAAAAGGTAACGCAAGGAAAGATGGAATGGATCAAGCTACCATCAAAAAATTAGCGACAGGCCAAAAACCACATGCCATTGTTTTATCATGCAGCGATTCACGTGTACCACCTGAAATCATCTTTGATCAAAAATTGGGTGAAGTTTTTGTCGTACGAACTGCAGGTCAGGCACTTGATTCATCGGCCATCGCTAGCATTGAATACGCAGTGGCCCATCTAGGTAGCAATCTAATTCTAGTGATGGGACATGAGTCTTGTGGGGCCGTAAAAGCAGCACTTTCAACTCTAAATGGAGGCGATGCGGGCAGCCCTTCACTTAATAAGCTCGTAGGTGATTTGCATCCACGTTTAAAGCGATTTTCAGAATTATCTCGAACTGACGGACTACTTGTTGAGAGTTGGATTAACGTAGAAGGTGTGGCGACTGATCTTGTTGACCGATCTGAACTTATTAAAAAACTTGTTGAATCCGGTGATATTAAAATTATGCGAGCTCTGTATCATTTGAGTACAGGCGAAGTGGAGTGGCGCTAAAAAAAAGGCCCGCATTTCTGCAGGCCTCCTTAAATAACTACGGGTGGGTTAAACCTTTCGCTATTTGACTAATTAGTCACGTTTGAATTTGTCAGCAAGAGTTGCCGTTTTTACACGGTCAGTTTTGTACTCAACACCATTAGCTACAGCTTTGATAGAAAGAGCGATTTTCTTCGCTTCTTTATCAACTGAAATAACCATAGATTGAGGCTTGTCACCTTTCTTGATTACATCAGATGGCTTCTCAACTCTCTCTTCAGAAAGTTCAGAAATGTGGATGAGTCCTTCGATACCAGTTTCAAGTTCAACGAAAGCTCCGAAGTCCGTTACACGAACAACTTCTGCTTCAACAACTGTTCCAACTGGGAATCTAGTTTCGATTTTTTTCCATGGATCTTCCTCTAGTTGTTTAAGACCTAGAGAGAATTTTTGGTTTTCTTTATCTACAGCTAGAACCATTGCTTCAACAGTTTGTCCTTCTTTGAATTCTTCAGCAAGGTTGATGTTCTTTCTTGTCCACGAGATATCTGAAACGTGGATAAGAGCGTCCATGTCCTCGCCTACTTCAACGAATACACCGAAGTCTACGATTGATTTAACTTTACCTTTAACTTTGTCACCAACTTTGAATTTCGCTACTAGAGCGTCCCATGGGTTTGGTTGAAGTTGTTTTAAACCAAGAGAGATTCTCTTGTTTTCAACATCTACGTCCAATACTTGAGCTTCGATTCTCTCGCCAGCGTTGAAGTGTTTAGTTGGGTTCTTGATTTTGTTTGTCCAAGACATTTCAGAAACGTGGATTAATCCTTCGATTCCGTCGTCTAGTTCAATGAATACACCGTAGTCTTTAACAGATACGATTTCGCCAGCAACTTTAGTTCCTGGGATGTATTTCGACTTAGCTTCTTCCCAAGGGTTAGCTTGAACTTGTTTTAAGCCGAGAGATACTCTTTCTTTATCTGTATCGAATTTAAGAATTTTAACTTCGATTTCGTCACCGATGTTAAGGATGTTGCTTGGGTGTTTAACTCTTCCCCATGACATATCTGTAATGTGAAGAAGTCCGTCGATACCACCAAGGTCAATGAACGCACCGTAGTCAGTGATGTTCTTAACGATCCCTTTAACAACCATTCCTTCTTCGATTTGAGAAAGAATTTCACCGCGCATTTTTCCACGCTCTTCAGCAAGGATTGCACGACGTGAAAGAACGATGTTTCCACGTTTCTTGTTGAACTTGATAACTTTGAATTCCATTGTTTTACCAATGTACTTATCAAGGTAACGAGTTGGACGGATATCAATTTGTGATCCTGGAAGGAAAGCTTTAACACCGATATCAACAGATAGACCGCCTTTAACTTTAGCGATAACTGTACCAGTAAGAGCTTCACCAGATTCACAAGCAAGAGAGATTCTATCCCATGCTTTTAGGATTTCAGCCTTATCCTTAGAAAGGATTAGGTTACCCATGTTTGATTCTAGTTTTTCTAGATAAACTTCGATTACGTCACCTTTTTTGATTTTTAGTGAGCCGTCGTAGTTTTGGAATTCTTTTACAGAAACCAATCCTTCTTGCTTGTAACCGATGTCTACAGTTACATAATCTTGACCGATGTTGATGATTGTTCCGTTGAACACTTCACCTTCTTCAAAATTTTTTGATGTAGACGTGTTGAGAAGTTCGCTGAAATCCGTTTTTTGAACTGTTTCTACGTCTTCACCAATGACGACGTCGTAACCTTTCATCCAACTTGCTTTCAATTCTTGTTTTTGAGCCATAAATACCTCGAGAGATTTTTTTTACCAGTTAAAAACTGGCCCCAGCTTCTGCTTTAAAAAAGAGTTACTAGATTTGAAGGGCAACTATACGTGGAAATGGGATGTGTGTCGAGGCTTCGTTATCGAAACTTTCAAAGATTCATTTGCTAAAAGAGAAGTCCTGCTTCATGAGACGCGTGAAATTATCTCCGCAAAAGAATCGATGAAACCTCAGCTATCGCTTTTCGATTAATTCCTGTTAATGAAATCTTAAGCAATGTAGTTTTTTCACTTTTCCCAAAAGGATTTGTCATTCTGCTATAACAGTGATGGCAAACAATCACCTAATTGGAGAAAAAATATGAAAGCATTCATTCTATCTGCTCTATTACTTGGAACTGTTTCAGCTAACGCTCGCTCAATTCTCGTTTTCAAAACGACACTTAACTGTCAGACATACTCAGCTCAAGCTGCTGCGACTGTCGATATTCAGGAAGCTCAAGACGGTCAATCAAGACTGCTTGTTGATTTAAAAAATGAAAAATTAAAACTGGAAATTGTTGGTAAAAAAATTCTTCCTCCTCGTATGATGGCCGGTGGAGCAACCCGCTACGTAGGGAAAGATGCAAAAACTAATATTGAAGGCGAGCTTACATTAGGTGTAAGACCTATGAAAGTTGGGAAACTTGTTGGTCGTGCGGCGAAGTTGGAGCTTAAAAATAGATCTGAACTTAATCTGGTTTGTACATTTGCAAAATAGTACATGAGTAGATAAAAAAGGCCCCTTTGGGGCTTTTTTCGGTTAGCAGTAGCCCG
>CAMLRB010000186.1 GCA_946482295.1 uncultured Bacteriovorax sp.
CACTACTCGATTACAAAAAGACGTTAATCACTCGTGCAGTAAAAAGAAATAAAGGTAATTGGGCGGCTGCGGCCAAAGATCTTGGTCTTCATCGTAGTAATCTTTATCATCTTAGAGATCAGTTAGGACTTAAAGTTTGAAAGAAGGTGCCATTTCTGGCACCTTCAAAGTAAGACTAGTTGATACCGTATTTCTTAAAAATTTCTGCTAATTTTCCGTTTGCTTTAATTTCTGCAAGTCCTTTATTGAAGGCAGCGATAATTTCAGCACCGTTCTTATTTTTCTTTCCAGTTGTAATGTGAAGCTTATTTACTGTAAGAGCATTCTTAGTAAACTCAATTTTTGAAAGAAGAGAAGGATCTTCTTTTTGAAGAAGTGCACTAACAACAATTTGATCATCAAGAGTTAAATCGATACGTGAAAGATTAAGTTTTTTTACGTTTGTAACGATGTCAGTAGATGCATCTTTTTTGAACTTTGTTGATTTTAAGAATTCATCACCGTAACCATATCCTTGAACGATACCAACTGTTTTACCAGCAAGGCTGTCGATACCATTAAATTCAAAAGCATCACCTTTTCTTTTAATGAACTTAACTTCATTTGAAGCATAAGGATCACTATAAATAAGATCTTTAAGTCTTTCTTCAGTTAACCACGTATTAGGTAAAATATCTGTAGTTCCTGCTTTAACATCAGCTTCGGCCCTTGCCCATGGAACGAAATTCATTTCAACTTCGATTTTCTGCGTGGCCATAGCAGCACGAATAATTTCGAGAGAAAGACCTTGAGTCTTACTGTTTGGATCAACAAATGGTGGCCATGGATCTGCGGCTGCAGTAATTTTTTTGATTTCTGCACTTGCCATCAAACTTGTGCATAAAAGGGCCGCGAGTAATAAACACTTCATACTAAAATTCCTCCCGAATAAATGAGCTTTATTCATTGGAATTTGAATCGGCATTTTAGTCAATGCTGGTTTTCATCAGGAAATTTATGCCAAGTTTTTAGAGGTTGTATAAAGAACTGGCAAATTTAGAATCTGATTGGATTTTTTGTTTCACTCTATTGATTCCATACATGACTGATGAGTGATCACGTTTGAAAATCTTAGCAATCTGCGGATAACTCAGATTCAGTCGTTCACGAATCATATACATGGCAGAATGACGGGCCAATACAAATTCATTCTTACGGCTGCGATCGAGAATATCTTCGCTACTGATTTGAAAATGTCCGGCGACTCTTTCAACTAGTGCACTAAAATTATCTAAGGGTAGCTCTGGTGCAAGAAATTTTACTGGAGTTTTTTGGGGTAGTTCTGCTTTGGCCATATCCAAGGTAACACCGGAATGACCTCGTGAACTAATATCTTTTAATTTGTGAAGAACATTTTCCAAACCATAGGCATTGAATTCGATGTTTTCTGTAACAAGATTGCTGACTTCTGCCGGAAGATCCAGCTGAATACTTTTACATTTGCTAGCGACGATTGAACGGGCCAGTGATTGATCCATTTTGCCTATTAATTGTGAGAGTCCTGCCGAAAGTTTTCCTTTAAAACGATCGTCACAACGACGAAGATCTTTTGGTTGCACTCCACCCGTTATGATGATTTTCATGGCACCCATTTGAGCGTAATCGAAAAGCTGGCAAAAACTTTTTTGAAGATCTTCTTGCCCACAAACTTCTTCAATGTCGTCAATAAGAAGAAAATCGTAGATCTTAAGACTGTTAAAATTTTCCAGCATATAGTTCATCATGAGGGGTGAACCGATATAAAACGATTTTTTATTCTCGCGAAGTTCATTCGCCACAGCGTGAAGAATATGCGTTTTACCCAATCCACTTTCGGCCATGAGATAAACAAGTCCGAAATCTGATTTTTCTTGTTGGATGAATCGTTTCAATGCCTCAACTGCAAAAAAATTAGAATCTCCTAAGCAAAAAGTTTCAAATATTTTTGTGCGATCGATGTGTCCATGAAATTGCGGCCCCGCAGCTTTTGAAACAGGCGCACGCTTTTGTCTCGCCATCACTTTCGACAACCCCAGCTCATCAGAAACAAAACTCAGAAGATCGAGTTGATGTGATTGTGGTTCTAAAGGTAACTCTTTGAGAATTTCTAATTGTCGAGACGCTGATCTATTTCTTGTCATAACTTCCATGCTTCTTGATTTTGAAATACCAAGGAAGTTTAAAGAGAAAAAACAAAAGGTCAAAATAAATTGAGTAATTTACTCCGAATAGACGCGCTAAAAGTTTGCTGTGAACCTTTTCACGTTAATTGAGTCTGTGATCTTCTAAATAATATTCCACCCCTCTCATCATCAAAGGAGTTGAGCACATGGATATTTATCAAAATTTAAAAAAAGATCACGTTGAAGTTAAAAAGCTTTTAACAGAATTACTTTCACTAAATGAAAACGATGAATATCGTCACACGATCATTGAAAAAATCGCATCTGAACTAATACCGCATGCACGTGCAGAAGAAGCAGTCGTTTACAATTCTATCCGTGCAGCCGATGCTGACACAGGAGTGGTCATGCACTCATATAAAGAGCACATGGAAGCAGAAGGCTTTTTAAGACTACTTCAAACAAAAGATAAGCTAGCAGGAAACTGGAAAGAGACAGCACAGAAACTAAAAGATTCGCTGGAACACCATATTCAGGAAGAAGAAACAAAAATTTTTGCCCAGGCAAAAAAATTATTTTCGGATGAAGAGGCCTATCAGATTTCATCTGCGTTTGATCAGTTGAAAGCTGAATATAAAAAACAAGGTGTGATAAAGAACTCAATGGACTTGGTCATCAATCTGATGCCGGCCCGTTTGGCCAACAAGATAAATGGTCTTGATACTAATCCTTAAAGAACGACGAGGTTCCAAGATCTGCTGAAAGCTGGTCTTGGAGCTTTTTTTAGAACCAGCAAGACGCACGTTTTTCAGGAGCACGAAACGTCTCATACCGACATTGTAAATCTGGATATGTGTTGATGAGTGTTTTGGAAACTGTTTTTTTATAAACATGATGTCGGATTATCGTTTTATCCGCGCTGTTGGAATCAAAATCTTTAAAGGCCCACATCATTTCAAATCCGGCAGCCTCAATCTCAGCTTTTATTTTTTCCTCTGCAAGTCCTAGCGATCTAAAATAGCGAGGAAGACAAACACTCGCCGCAAAAAAATCCGACTGCCCTTCTGATGAAGACCACTCTGCTCCTGGAATTGTTTGAAAAGGAGCTCCGCCGATCATGTGTCCTAATTCATGACAGACTAAGGCCGCATAGGCTTCTTTCGTCATTCCCTGAATCCTCGTCGTGCCTCCCATTATCATGAGAGAAAACTGATTGTTATAAAGCGAGACGCCGGCACCAAAATAAGGACTCTCCCAACGAGCATCTAGAGCGAGAGGATATTTAAGAGCACCCAGCTCTTTTTGAAAAAGGCCGATAATTTTTACGGGAATGATAAAAAAATCTGCTTGCTGAATGTCTGAGTGAGGCGCCATCTCCGGAGTAAGACAAAAATAAGTGGGATCTTTGGGACAAATAATTTCTGCCGACACAATAGTCGAAACCAGCAGGGAGATGATGAGTGCAAGTTTTCTCATGAGGATAATATTCTCTCATAGGATGACTTGCGAAAGTTAAAATTGAAATTTTTACACAGCTAGAGACACACGAAGCACAAGTTCTTTCACTTTTTCAAGGTACTCAGGGTTTGTGATTCCTTCTGAGTCACTGAAGTTTTGATTGAAACTTGGAAGGCTCATCGAGCCTACGATCACAGCTCCATCAAATGGAAATCTCTTTAAACCAATTTCAAGTGAAGAGCTTCCTCCACGCCCCCCAGGTGAAGTTGAAAGGAGTAACAATTTTTTTCCATTCCAAACTTTGCGATTAGGAATTCTTGAAACCCAGTCGTAAAGATTTTTAAAGGCGGCGCTGTGGTTTCCGTTATTTTCAGAGAGCGACATCACGATGAGGTCTGCTGAATCGATGTGAGCGGCAAAACGAGTGGCCTGTTCTAATAAGGGAAACTCACGATCAACAGAAAAAACAGGCATTTCAAAATCGTTGAGATCGAGAATCGTTACATCGGCATTTTTAAAAAGACCAGCGACGAACGTCGCTAGTTTTTTATTGATTGAATGTTTACTGGGGCTAGCTCCAAAAGCTAAGATTTTCATCTTTTTTCCTATTTAAATTTTTTCAAAGTTTCAGCTTTTTCTTTTAAATCCACATTTAAGTACTGGTGGAAGTCGAAGATGAAATCACTGTCGTGATAATTTTTAATCCATTTTTGCTGAAGCATGTACGTCTGAGTGTGAACGGTAAAAATAACGACCACTTCATTTGTTAAGTATTGTACAGCTTTTTCATAAAGGGCCGTGCGTTCTGGTGTATTTTGCATTTTAGCGACAGTTTCATACATTTTGTTGAACTCAGGATTGTTGTAGTTTGCACTATTCGCCCCTGGTGAAGAGTTTGGTCCATAGAAAATCTGAAGGAAGTTTTCAGTATCTGGATAATCTCCAATCCATCCGTAATCAATCATCATGACAGAGCGCTTTTTAATTTTCGCTTGAAGTTCTGGTGAGAGATTACCCACAACTTTGATTTTAATTCCAATTTTCTCCATTTGTTTTTGAAAGAATTCTGCTTTTTGACGTGCAGAAGTCGAACTGAATGTATCGAGAGTAATTTCAGGAAGCCCCTTTCCTTCTGGATATCCAGCTAAGGCCATATGTTTTTTGGCGAGTTCAAGGTTTGGACCTTTCCATGGATTTTTGAAAGCTGGATTATTTCCAGCGACTCCTGGAGGCGCCACTGATTCAGCAGGAATTCCTGTGTTGTTATAGAAGAGTTCGTTCATGAGCTTTTGATCAAAAGCTAAACTCATGGCCTTTCTTAGATTGATGTTCTGAAAAATTTTGTGATCAAAGTTGAAGCCATAGAAATAAACATCAAGTCCTGGCGTGATTGAAAGTGATATTCCTTTATCGGCCATTTCTTTAGAGAGCTGGTTATTTACAATTGTCGTGCTGTAGTTATCTTTAGGAATGCTTAGATAATCGACTTCGCCTTTGTTGAACTTTAACCATGCTGGCTGAGATTCGACGATGACATCCACAATAATCTTATCGACCAGGGGAAGTTTTTTTCCAGCATCGGCCAGCATATGTTTAAACTCTGGCGAAGCTTCTGACGGATAAAACTTTTCTCTGAAAGTTGGATTCTTCGTGTAAACCAAACGCTTTCCTTGGTCAAAGACAGGAAGAACGTAAGGCCCTGTTCCAACCGGGTGATTAATAAATTCTTTACCGTACTTTGTAACAGCTTCACGAGGAACAACGTAGGAAAACGGCATCGCTAGTGCGTATAAAAATTGAGGGAAAACCTTCGCAAGTTTAAATTGAAGCGTGTATTTATCGATGGCCTTAATTCCCTCCACGACTTCATCGTAGTTTGCTTCAGGAAGTTTTTCGTTTTTTGTTCTCCACTCATTGAGCCCCTTAATTTTTCCGTCATATAACCACCAACCCGTTGATTGATTTTTTGAATCAGCATGACGTTTAATGGAGTAAACAAAGTCTTCAGCGACAAGTTCACGACCTTTACCATTAGGAAAAGAAGCATCGTTTTGAAAGAATACGCCTTTTCTGATTTTAAAAGTGTAAGTCATTCCATCTTCTGAAACTGTCGGCATCTCTTCTGCGAGATTTGGAATAAGCTCATATGGAAGTTTGAACCAGTGATAAGTTAAAAGCCCTTCATAAATTTTGGCAATCTGTGCGGCAGATCCCACATCACTGGCCATCATCGGATCAAATCCTTTGATGTCACTTGGGGCGGTGATATTGATGACACGTTCACTGGCGTTTTTTGATTTGCTACAAGCAGAGAACAACATTAATGAGGCCAGAGCGGCCATCGACAGAAAATTTTTCAAAGGAGCTTCCTCGGGTTAATTCTTTTGGATTAACTCTAAATGAAAGCTCCTCGTTTGAGAATTCACACTGCGAAAAATTGAGCTAAAATTAACGACAATTTACGACGGGAAAAATGTCTGCTTCCATTAATGAACCGTCTCCCCATACACCTTGGAATCTTACTTCAGTTGGAGTGATAGTAATAATGGCCTCTGAACCATCTCCAGAACCTTGCAAATAGACTTGTCCTGACGTTGTTCCGTTACGGCTCACATAATTTGTTACATGGTCCCCGCGCTCTGTAGATGAGTTGGATTTATCTTTGATATCCCATTTAATAAGGGCAGAAGACTTTGAAAGCGTTACTGAGGCGATTCTGTCATTGTTTTTAAAGCAAGCAGAAGCTGCAAATGATTGAGCAGTCATAGTCATGAGGGCCAGGGCCAGAAGTGTGTTTTTCATGAGAGTCTCCTGTAATAAATTAATTAAAGGAACTCTAGCAAGACACAAAAAAGGGGCCACAAGTCAGGTAGTTTTTACAAACCAAAATAGGACAATCTGTCCCGCAATAAAATCGCTTGGAAAGATCATGAATCAAAAAGTTCAACTAGTCCTTTACGTGAAAAGTTAAGAGCTTATCTCAAAAAGATTACCAGTTCGCCAAAAAGCAAATCCGTGATATGATAACGGCATGATCAAAGCATCTCGCCATTACCTAGGTGTCCTCACCTTTCCCCTCTTTTAGAACATTTTTAATGTTCTTCTAATGACTATTTAGTTCACCCAAAATTTAACTCTTAATTTCCATGGACCTTATCATGAGAAAGTTTTTCTACGTCACCTTTTTTGTGGCGCTCATTTCCAACATCGTTTTCTACTTTACGTGGACTTCGGGGCTATATTCACTTGCGATACTCGCACCCTTTTTTCTCTTGGGATTTAGAGATATTTTCCAAAAAAGGCATGCCATTAAATCGAATTTTCCAGTGCTCGGACATCTTCGCTATCTTTTTGAATCCATACGTCCGGAAATAAATCAATATTTCATCGAATCTAATACCGACGGTAAACCTTTTAGCCGTGAACAAAGATCCATCGTTTATCAACGAGCAAAGAAAGTTTTGGATACAGTTCCGTTTGGAACGCAACACGATCTCTATGCTAAGGGATACGAATTCATTACCCATTCGATGTATCCCAAACATATCGATGTGAAAAGTTTGCGAGTAACGATTGGAAAC
>CAMLRB010000187.1 GCA_946482295.1 uncultured Bacteriovorax sp.
CGAAGTAAACCTTCAGAAATATTAGAGCTAATTGATCCCCGAAACTCCATAAGAAAAATAATCGAAATGAAAGAAGTTGAATTCAATAATTTTGAAATTATTCATCATATAGATAATTCCAAGTGTTTCTTATTAATGAATGAAACAAATTTTGAAAGTATTCTTTCAAATCTCTTAAATAATGCAATTGAAGCTTCGGTTTTTAATTCTTTAATAGCTGTAACCGCAAAAGTCTCAGAAAACAGCTATTTCATTTCTATTAAGGATAGTGGAAAAGGCATTCCTCCCGCGATTCTTAATCAACTTGGAAAAGAAAAAATAAGCTATGAAAAATTTAATGGTAACGGTTTGGGATTTTATAATGCTTTTCAACTTGTTAACTCTTGGGGCGGATCAATGCAGATATATTCTGAAATTAACAAGGGAACTTCTGTAGAAATAAAAATTCCAATCGAGAAAGTTTTCTCTGAGGATGATTATGTAATATTGGTAGAGAATGATGACTTGGTGAGCTTGACTTGGGAATTTAGGGCAAGAAAAGCTGGTTATAAATTTTTAAATTTTCGAAAATCTGAAGAAGTTTTGCCGATTTTAACTACGTTAGATAAAGAAACAATTTTCTTTATTGATTCTGAACTAGAACAGGAAAAAGGAGAAGATCTAGCAAAGACTTTATTTGAAAATAATTTCAGAAACTTATACATCTGTACAGGGCATGACAAAGTGAAATTTGAACACTTGTCGTTTATAAAAAGGATTGTAGGTAAATCTCCACCTTTTTAAAATTTCTACTGGAAAAGATTACGAACTTCAATTGTAACTACTATTGAAATTCAACAGTAACATAAATTAGTAAACAGGGCTAAACGAAGAAAAGATCGAACTGTTCTAATAAACTCACTTCTTAAAAAAATGCACTTGGTTCTATTAAGAACAACTCCAAGAGCATTTTCAGTGAAGCAAGTGTTCGCCCTTTGATCCATCAAATTTCAGAAGCAGGGTTGGGTAAGAGTTTTAGAGCTGGTCGGAATTAGGCCCGATGCTCGTCACACCTATGCTGCTCTATTTGTTATGAATGGTGGAAAGCTTTATGTCCTGAAAACTTTCCTTGGCCATGCTGATATGAAAACAACCGAGACTTATGCTCATTTAAGCTGTGACCACCCTAGCGGGAGTTAAAGACATTATCCAGCCTCGAATAGAAGCTTCAGTAGAAATTATCGATGCTTTCAAAAACTCGTCGCAAAGTCCTTCACGCTCTATTCACGCTTCTGATTCAAAGGGTATTAAAAATTGGGATTTTGAGGCTTTAACTATTTGATTTTTTTGGTTGCGGGAATAGGATTTGAACCTATGACCTTCGGGTTATGAGCCCGACGAGCTACCAGACTGCTCCATCCCGCGAAGTGATATTAAGATGGCTGATGCCCTTTGTCCAGTAAGAAAGTGAACTATTCGCTCCAACATAAAGTTCTAAATTCTTTGCGCGAAATGGCGATTAGAAAGGCATCTGAACCTGAACCTAGATGAATGAGAGGAACTTCATATGTCAGCACAGACTTCACTAAAAGAAAGAACTATTAGAATCGAAATCGATGGAAGCGAGCTAACGCCTCAGCAAGTGCGCCTTATCCGCTCACTCAACACAATGCTGGCGCATGTGATGCTTACTGAAAATGAAGAAGAGTATTTCGAAGGTAGTGCAGAGTTCATGAGAATGTGTGCAGCTCTAATTAAGCAGGCTCGATTCACTGAGCAGCTTAAAGATGCTAGCAATATTCCTTATGCTCAACAGGCCTTAGAGTATTCAGTCGATGTTTTACAAGAGTATGTGACAGCTTCAAAAGTTGTTACTTATGATAACTAACTATTTCCTGTAGTGTAGTTAGTTTAAAAATTAAAAAGCCTCCATATGGAGGCTTTTTTTGTTTTATTTTGTCGGTGTACTTCTGAATTGGGTTTTTTTAAGGTTGTTGTTTTTGATTGTCGCTTTAACTTTTTCGATTTTCTTTCTTCTTTCAACGTAAGATTTTTGTTCTTCAACATAAACTTGGTCTTCAAGAGATTTGATCTTATCTGCAACTTGCGCTTTGTTTTCTGCGATTTGTTTTAATGAATCAAAATATGTTTCACGACGGAATTTTTGGAAAGTTTCATCATCTGCAACAGTCCCTGGTTGTGGACGCTTCTTCTTAAGATCGATAGTTTTTTTGCTTGAAATGAATCCTTCAGCATTAAGAACTTTTTTAAGCGTTCCATCTTCATTAAGACCAATTGCAGACAACATTTGTTGCTTGCTCATAACACGGAATTTTCCAGGAGCAACACCTTCAACAGATAGGTTTCCAATGGCTAAACGTTTTAGTTTATCAACTGTAAGACCTACAGCTTCACACAGACGACGAATTTCGCGATTACGACCTTCATTTAATCTGAATTCAATCCATGTTTTTGTTGGAAGTTGCTTAATAACACGAACTGAAGTTGGTTTTACAAATCCTTCTTCAAGGTAAGCACCGGCCTTCAATTTATTGATGATTGTTTCCGTCACTGATCCGAAAACTTTTACTTCATAAACTTTTTGAACGTTATATTTCGGGTGCATGATCATGTTGGCGAATTCACCATCATTCGTCATGAGAAGAAGACCTTCTGAAAGATAATCGAGACGTCCAACAGGATAGATACGTTCTGAAATTTCTTTAACGAAATCCATAACTGTCTCACGTCCTTCTGGATCGTTTAAAGTCGTCACATAACCTCTTGGCTTGTGAAGCATCAGGTACACTTTATCTACGGCATTTAAATCAGCAAGAGCACCATCAACCATTACGATATCAGTATACGGATTAACTTTTGTTCCTAATTCAGTCACAACTTGACCGTTTATTTCTACGCGGCCTTGAGTGATAAGACCTTCGGCCTTACGACGTGAAGTCACACCGCAATCTGCGATGAATTTTTGAAGACGAATTTCTAATCCTGATTCTTCTTGTTTAGCTGCTGCTTGTTTTTGAGCTTTAATTTGCGCTTTTTTAGTCGCTGACTTTGTCATTCGATCCTCCAATCTGCCATCACGGCTGTTTTTCGGTATAAGTATGTATAACGAGCCATAGATTTACGCCATGGCCCATCTTGTGTCAATACGGGTCTGAATTTAGGGAAAACTAGTCGTCTTTTCTATCATTTAGATCCTGATCGTGATCCTTTAGAAAGGAAAGATCAAGGTCTAGATCCTGGGCCTTTTCGATCATCCCATTTGTGATGTCATCGAGTTCCTGGCTTTTTTCTTCAAGAACCCCACCGAAAGCGAATTCTTCATCAGAAAGTCGACTATCTAGTGTTTCACCAGTGAGATTTTCAAAAGCAGCATCAAGGGCCTTAGAGAGAGCTTCTTCTTCTGTTTCTTCTTTATCAAAATCGAGGTCGACGATGATATCAAATTCGTCTTCAGAAAGACCGCTGTCGTAATCGCCGCCTGAAAGAAGATCTTCATCAACGTCAAACTCAATATCTTCAATTGGCAATCCTGTATCAAGATCGATCATTTGGAAATCTTCTTCGTCTCCATCTAACTGAGGAGCATTGAATGGGCCAGCTTCAAGATCGTCGATGATTCTTGGATCGATCACGTTCGTTGTTAACATTGAAGTGATGGCCTGTTTGTTTTGTTCAGAGATAAGACGTTTATTAACGAATTCTTCAAGAAGATCGAATGCTGATTTAACTTCAACACCATCTTCTGTAAGACGTTTTTTCTCTTCCACTTTAAGTGAAGCTGTAAAATCAGTTTCAGCTGAAATGTTTTTGATTGATTCTGATAATTCATCAAGCTCAGAAAGTTCATCAAACTTGAAGCGAGCTTTATCACCATCGTGAACAAGTGTTTTGATGTCTGCAATTTTACCAACAGTTGAGGCACGTGACATTTCATCAAGTTCGTGTTCAGGTGGCATTTGAGAAAGATCTGCAAGGTTGAACACTTCTAGGAATTCAGGAGTTGTTCCGTAAAGAACTGGACGACCTAATTCATCTGAGCGTCCTGCAACTTTCACGAGACGTTTATCCATAAGAGCGCGAACAATGTGTCCGCTGTCTACACCACGGATCTTATCCACTTCAACTTTCGAGCAAGGTTGTTTGTAAGCGATGATCGCAAGAACTTCCAATGCTGTTGGAGAAAGAACAAGTGAATTGATTTTGAAAATATCTTGTACGTATTTTGAATACGTCGCTTTTGTACGGTATTGGTATCCTTCAGCAACTTCGAGAAGTCTTAAGCCGTGATGCTTTTGTTCATATTCAGCTTGAAGGCGTTGAAGGGCTTCGTGAATGACTTTAAGAGGCATTTCTTCATCAATAAGAGCTTTGATCTTTTGAATCGCAACAGGTTTATCACTCATGAAAATAATTGTTTCAATGGCCCCACAAAGAGTGTCGTGGTTTAGACCTGTGCGGGCCTGCCATAGAACTTCATCAGAAACGATGCTTTCGCTTTCTGGAATGATTTCTGACATCACTTCTTCGCTAACAGCTTCTGTATTTTCTTCTACAGCGGCAAGATTGAATTCTGGAAATTCCAGGTCGCTTTCTTGTGGAAACTTAATTTCCATTTCCATATCGTCTGCGTGTAGTTCATTCTGATCCATAAGTTCCTCTTATATCTTTTACTGAATTAACTTTGCGCCCGCATCTACACTATCCGGTGTAGTGAGGAGTTCCATGTATTCTTCTTCATCTATTGGTTGTTGTTCTGCTTGAAGTTCGACTTGCAACTCTTCTGGCAACTCTGGTGGTAGAGCTTCAACTTCAGTTTCTTGAGTGTATTCACCCAAATCCTCAATGACTAACTTCTCTTCAACAGGAGCTGCTAAAACTTCTACTTCTGGTTCAGCTGGCGGTGGTGTCGTTGCCCCCTCCTCCTCAAATCCATTGGCCTGATCTACGTCGAAATCTTCTAATGATTTTGTTACTTCAACATAGATAGTTGAACGATCTTCGTTTTGGAAAACGTTGATTCTCTTCAATCGAGCAAGCTCAAGAAGAGAAATGAACGTGATAACGATGTTATCAATATCGTCTTTCTTATTGAGTTCAGGATTTTGGTCGTCACCAATTAGGGCATTTCCATTCTGTTTTAAAAGAGTGTCAAACGTCGTTTGTTCACCCATTTTTAAATTAGCTTTAAGGAATTTTAATTTTTCTTTAATCGATAAACGATCGCGCTTAACAACTGTATACTTTCTTCTTTGACGGAAAAGAAAATCAACCATTGTCATCGTCAATGAATTTAAATCCATTGGCGTAAGAATTGAGTTCACGATCGCTTTACGATCCACTTTTGGCTTTATAAAAATTTCGTGTCCTTTCTTTTCTAGGGCCCACAGTTTTTTACCCATTTTCTGATAGAGTTGCAGCTCTTCCAAACGACGGATGAGTTCCGACTGAGAGGTAATGTTAAGTCCTTCAGCACCAAATTCTGCGGCCAAATTCTTGACCTCTTCTTCAGCGATACAGACTTTTGATTTTAAGAGAAGAAGTGTTGAAGCCAGGAAGAGATAATCACCTGCGATGTCGAAGTTTAAGTCCTTCATTTGCGCCAGATAATCAAGATATTGCTTAGTAATTTTTGTCAGATCGAGTTCACGGATGTTCATCTCTTCTTTTTCAATAAGAAGAAGAAGGAGGCCAAGTGGTCCATCAAAATGATCTGTCTTAACTTGAATGGTTGTATCTAACACGTTTTACCTTAATCCTTTAAACCCACTAAAAAGCGCTAAACAGGTGAACAAAAATGTTCACAAGCAAATTACTCGCAAAAATAGCAGGGGCCATAATCCAACTAATGACCGGCGTGAATAGGATGACTAATAAAAAAACAAAACTATAACGTTGAAGTTCTTCGAATTTTCTCGCGCTATTGTAATCAAGAACAGCTGAAACCATTTTTGAACCATCAAGTGGTGGAAATGGAATAAGATTGAAAACGGCTAACAGAACATTGATCGTAACGGCCGTTGAAAGCATGTCGCGAATAATGTTGAAGTAAGAGAATTCAACGGAAACTTTTGTAAGAACAAGAGCAAGTAAAATTGCAGAAAGAAGCATCAGTATGATGTTTGCTAATGGGCCCGCGAAACTCACCCAGAAAAGTCCTGAGCGAACGTTTCTGAATTTTCTAGAGTCGACCGGAACAGGCTTTGCCCATCCGAACATCACTCCCCCCATCATCAACCCAATCATTGGAAACAAGATCGTTCCAAAAAGATCATAGTGAACGGCCGGGTTTAAGCTTAAGCGTCCAAGAAAACGTCCTGTCGGATCACCATGACGATCGGCCATCCAAGCATGAGCAGCCTCGTGGCAAACAATGGCCAAAAGAAACGCCGGTAACGATATTGCGAGTCGATAAATAATGTCTTCCATAAGGGGAAAACATATCATTTTGGTCAACATGAAGCAACGAATTAAGCCTAGTGTCACAACCAAATGAGGCAGTTTTTTATGACTCAAGTATTAAAAAGTCAGATTATGTTAAAATTTTAAGATATGAAGGATTTCCATTTAAAAAAACCAAGAGAAAAGGTTCAGGTGATTGTCATCGCTGAAAATGACCTCCTTCTTCTCGAATTCAACACAAATGAGCGTCGAAATTATCACGGTTTTCAAAATATCACCGGCGGAGTTGATCCAGGTGAAACTTTCACAGTCGCCGCTTTAAGAGAATTGCGAGAAGAGACGGGTGTTGAAGCAGACGTGATCGAACTTGATCTGGAATTTCGTTATATCGATCGCTGGGATCACGCCGTTCGTGAAAAAGTTTATCTTTGTGTTCTCGCAAAAAAACCGACGATTAAAATTTCCGAAGAGCATCTTAGCTACAAGTGGATTCCCCTCGAAAAAGTTCATGCAAGTGATTATTTATTTTCTTCAAACTTTGAGGCTTTTGAAATCGCCAAGGAATACATGGAGAAAAATAAATGAGAGTTTTTTTACTCTTCATTGTTTGCCTTACTTCAAGTGTCCGCGCAGCTGAAGAGCAAAAACCTTATATCGTTTTTTTGAAACCTAAAACCATTCTTACTCGATTAAGCGACAGAAAAAATATCATTCTCGAGAAAGGAATCTATACTAAGGTTCTCGAAACGAATTATAAAAAACGCGATTTGTTCTACGTG
>CAMLRB010000188.1 GCA_946482295.1 uncultured Bacteriovorax sp.
AATGGCCTTGAAGTTAATAAATTTCAACATGCCTTTAATGGACGCTGAATCGACTTTGTAATCGTTTTCAGTGTTTGAACGAACAACCCAATAAACATCTGGATGGTCTTCCATAGAGGTAAATTCGGCCCTTAAATCATGGGCCCAGGCCACAGCATGAGCACTGTCGCTTGCCGAGACCATATAAACTTGAGCAAGTTTATCACTCTCGGCCTTTTTAAAGAGTAGTTTATTCAGATCAGCTTCAGTCACGATTCTAATTCGTCCTGAGCTGAAGAGCGGCCTTTATTGATGAGTTGATCAACAATTTTTAAAATGGAATCAGTCATCGCATCGAGTGTAACATCTGCATCTAGCTTAACAATTCGGTGAGGAAACAACTCTGCCATTGTGTCGTAACCTGTAACTAGTTTTTTATAGAACTCAATCCCGCGTGCTTCAAAATAATCTTTTGGAGCGTTTCTCATCTTCTGACGTTTTTCAGAAGTCTCTACGTTAATGCGTAAATAGAAAGTGAGATGAGGAACAATATTTAAAGGGAAAACATTGTGAATGCTTAAGACTTCACCAATACCTAGTCCACGAGCATGGCCTTGATAAACAAGTGAGCTGTCGATATAACGATCACAAATGATCACAGTATTTGGCTCAGCTAATTCTTTTAAAATAACTTCAGTGAGAAGTTGAGCGCGAGACGAAGCAAAGAGGTGAGCTTCCGCTAGCGGAGTGATTTCTGTTTTAGTTTCTAAGATGGCCTGGCGCATTTTTTCACCAAATGGTGTTCCGCCTGGTTCACGTAAAACAAGAACACGATGCCCTTTAGATTCTAAATATGATTTGAGACGAGTTATTTGTGTTGATTTACCTGCACCTTCGATTCCTTCAAAACTTAAAAAGTATGAACCAGGAAAGGCCGGTGATCTAAAGTTATTGAGTAACTCTTGAGTAATTTCTTTCATTCTCGTTTCCAATTGTACAACGTTGTAGTGCTTTTTTTGTAATTAGCCTAACAAACTTTAACAAGTTGAACAAGGAAAGGAATGTCGCTAACTAGCGGATAACTTCTTCATCAAAGATGGGATCTCCGCTATCACCTGCGGCCGGTTCCCCAAGAGGGCCCTCGAAGTTTTCCTTTGAGACTTGTGATCTGACCGGGTCGAGTTCCATTGGCGTTGCATTGTCGTAAAAATAATTTTGATCTTCTTCTTGGGCATCATTTTGACGATTGATTTGCTGATATTTTCCCGTTTCCATGAAAGATTTTCGTTGATTGGGACGAATCGGTTGGAAATTTCTCGTTTCAAATTTCCCATTTCGTCTCGAATCATTGTACTGATTCACCGGACGATTGGGCGTTGGTCTTTCTCCTACTGGATTTATGTCCGTCGTTGATACTGGAGTGAGCATTTCGGCCTGTTCTCCAATTGGATTTTGTGCTGGAGCAAAAGGAGAAATGAGTTCTTTTTTTATGTTATAAAGAAAGTAGCCAATCCCCACAACTGAGAGAACAAGAAGCCATTTATAGGCCGATGATGTTCCCGCTTTTTTTGTCATCTCTTCATCAAAGTTTGCGTTTTTTTCACGTTCGATGACTTTTCCTCGTTTAACATTTCCCAGATAGGCAAGACCTGAAAGAGCATCTGTCTCAGGATCAGCTGCGCCTGATGGCTCAATTTTTTCAAAGACACCATCAAAAGGAAGACCAGGAAGTTGATCAGAATTTTTTAATGTTCGTCGATCAAATCCTTCAACTTGGTAAAGTTTTCCCCACGTGTGGCCCGCGTTTGTCGAAACAAGATCTGTGAGTAAAAGTTCTTTTCTCTCAAGCATGGTTGCAATTCTTTTTTTCTCGAAAGGTCCGGTTTTTTGTCCTTGTTTAAGAACATAAAAAGTTTGTTCACCTTCTTCAACTGATTGCGCGGAAAGAAGCTGCGGTTTTCTTCTTTGAAAATAAGGATGTTCAAAAATGGGTGTCCAGTCTTTAGTATCGAGAGGACGAATGATCGTTTCATTTAAAGAAGCTTCATTGTGGGCCATGACATTTTTTAAATCATATAAAGAAACGAATCCCATCGAGATTGAATTTTTTCTGATTTCAAAAATATGCTCGCGAACATCAACAATTTTTAGAATTTCTTCTTCGGTGTGAAGAAAATCTCCTAATTCAAATTGAGCTGGTGATGTTTGATGTTTTTGTGCTTTCATATATGCAACCCCTTAATGGTCCTTCTCAGTAGGATTTATCGGATAGTTGCAGAGAAAAATGTAAAAAAAAAGGCCGGCATAAAGCCGACCTTATTGGTACGAATATTTTTTTAGATTGACCAGTCGATGTAAAGGGCAACTTCTGGGTACTTGATGTACTCAGAAAAGAAGCTTTTTCCATCAGATGAAGAAAAGGCGTTTGATCCGATTTCGCCCGTGACTGTAAACTTAGGCGTGAATGAGTACGAGTGACCAATATAGTAGTCAAATGTGTCGCTTGAATTTCTCGTTTGTCCAAAGGCATCTTGGTGAAGATACTTCATTTGGAAGTATGTTCCGTTTTTATCATCCCATTGGTATGTGATGTAACCAATGTTCATGTCGTGAATAATTGTATAGCTGTTTGCAGTGTCGTTTTCCCAAGGAGTGTTGACACTAAAATCATCGTTGAATAGCCATGTGATTTTGTCTGTTAACTGAAAAGTAATAGTTGGGATTAGGTTGTATCCATGTCTCCATGATTCTCTCGTATGAACAGCAATATCGTTATTGAGGTACTGAACAACAAGTGATGAAGAATGCTTTTCCATCCAAGTTTTGCTTAATGTAACGCTTGCACGGCTGTTACCATAGTTGCGGTTAAAAGGAGCATTGATACGGTCGATGATTCTTCTCGTGATGGCCGCAGATAGTCCGATTCCGTTCGCTTTTTCAGTGAGGATTTTTTCTCTTGTTAACTGAACAAGTGATCTATAGTGACGGTTAACGAATGTTTGACGTGCAGTTGCGTCTGTATATTTGAATTCTGAATTTACTAGGAGTCTCCAGTTTTCAATTGGACGATAGGTGATCGTCGGGCTGTGCATGATACGAAGATCTTGGATGTGGCGTTCATCTTCGTTTGTGCTAGTAGCATCTGGACGAGTTCCATAGAACTCACCATGGTAGCTAACTGTAAATTTTTTCTTAATGTAATCGAACATTGTATAAGCAAAGTTTTGGTTGCTTAAATCAGTTGGTGCCGCTTGAGCTGGTTTAGTTTCTTGAGACAGAGCTAGTGTGCTTGTCATCAGGAAGGCACAAATAACGAGGAATTTCGAAAACATTGATGCTACTCCGGTATAGTTATTAAAACGTACGTTAGGAACTCATTATAAAATTGGGAATGGATATTGTTGTGTACTTTAATCAGGATTGCAATGCCATTTTAAGGAGTTGTCCTTAATTTCCCTTAAACTTACTCAAATGTAAGAGAAAGTAAGGTTTGAACTTTAACAGTGACAACCTGGCACCGCCCTTTTAATCTGACTAGTGATGTCGATATCATTTAAAATTATACTCATCATCGTTTCGGTGTTGCGGATACCGCTCTCCATTCTTCCCATTATTTTTCAGGGACTGCATCCCTTTTTACGGACGCGTTTGGCCTTTGAAAGAAAAAATTTTCTCGATCCACTTGCAAGACCTTTTAAAGCGGACGGATTAAAGGGCGATGTCTGTTTTGAAGTCTCTTCAGAGGGCGAACTGGAGCAAGTGCGCACCTTGATGAATCACTTTTTGAAAGTTGATAAGAAAAAAATAGAAATTCTCTATTCGTCTCCTTCTGTTGAAAAAAAATGCGAGGCCATCGCGCGAGAAAATCCTGATCAGGTACGAGTTTATCGTTTACCACTACTATCGTTTTGGCCTGTATCCTTTCTCTATTTCCAAAATTTTTGGGGATGGGTAAGTTCTCCTGTTATCGTCTTTTGTCGTTACGATTTTTTTCCAGAGTTACTACTAATGAGACTCATGGGGAAAAAATTTGTTCTCTTATCTGCCGCTACAAAAAAATGGTCATGGTATAAAGACGAGGCCATGCGGTCATTTGATTTCATCGTGGCGGCAACTCCACATGAAGAAAAAGTATTAAAAAATAAATTTCCCCACATCGAGATAATATCTTGCGATCTTCGTATTCCACGCATTGCTGAGAGAAGAAGAGGAGTGACGATGGACTTTTTTCGCGAGCATCAGTTGGAAAATTATGTTTTAGAATTGAGGAAAAAAGCAGCGACTCAGAAAGTTGTCTTCGGAAGTTTTTGGCCGTCGGATTTACCACTTTTAAGAGATCCTGAGCTGGTGGAAGCCGTTCGAAAAAAAGATCTGCATCTTTGTTTGGTTCCTCATAAATTAGACCGCGATCATTTGAGTGCAGTAAAACAAGCACTCGTTGATCACTTTGGTCCGGACTTGGTCGGTCTTTTTTCAGAGTCAGGATATGCTCCGGTTTTGCTTTTAGATAAAAGTGGAATTCTTTGTGAGTTGTATTCGGAGTTTGACGTGAGTTATGTTGGTGGAGGATATGAGCGATCAATTCACTCGGTTTTAGAGCCCTTTATTTCTGGCAGCAAAGTTCTCACAGGGCCTAAAATTGCGCGTTCAACTGAGTATGATTTAGTGGCGGAGGTCGCTCCCAATGAAATACAAGTTCTAAAAAATCCAGAAAGCTTCTATACTAGTTTAAGAGAGATGCAAAAAGTTGCGGCCGACCAAAAAATTCGAGAAGAATTGAATAAGTCATCGCTTGAAAACTTTTCTGTGATCACTCTAAAATTAACGTCAAAATAAAAATGAGAAAATGCTAAACACAAATGTTGATTATGCTCTCGTCGGGCACAATTTTATAACGTTTCTTCTGTCGCTGGGACTTCTTCAGCGGGGAAAATCTGTCCTTGTCTTAGATGATGATCGATTTAACTATGGAGAGTTTTTTACAAATTCTCTCACGGCCCTTGATGTCCAATTTCTCAAGGCGTGGGGAAGTGAATCTCAACTTCAACCGCTTAAAAACCTGGACGATTACCTCTCACCTGAAACGCTTACTTTTTATGTGGGGAAAAAACAAATTCTCTTAGGAGATAGACCTCACGACAACTACCGTGAACTTTGTCGTAAATTTTCTCATCTTTTTTTTGATCAAGATAAAGACGCTGATCTTTTTTCAAGTGGAGCAGGACTCACGTTGTTTGATGGCCACTATTATGATTTTTGTCAGAAGACGACGAACGCTCTTTTTTCAGAACAGAAAAATAAACGTCTCTCCCTTCTCATGGAGCAGTCTCTTTCGCCTGAACTCAGAGCTCGCTTTCAGTATTTTGTTTCGCACTTCGATCATAAATCAGATGTCATAGAAGCTGCAGTCTCAGAATTTAAATCTCTCGTTTTTATGACGAGGGGATTTTTTCAAAACCGACTTTCTCCAACGGGCAGCCAAAGCGAACTTCTGCATCTTTTTATTTCTCTTATATCTCCTTATTACAAACTCGATCATACGAGACTCATCAACGATCTCAAAAAAGAGCATCTTGAAAAAGGAGGAGAATTTAAAAAGCTCAATTTGGCCGACCTCAAACTTAATCGCGGGATTGTAACGAGTTTTGAACTTGATAGTTTTGAAGGAGTTGTTAAACCTAAGAAGATGGCCTTTATAGGTGGGCATCCTATGGGACTTCCTATAAAACTTGCGACGAAATCAAAATCGTTTAATTGTCTTACAGTGAATCTCACTTTTACAACTCCCAATCCAGTTCTTCTTCAGAATAAAAAATTCGTTTTTACCTCGGCCTTAAAAATGGGGACTGATCGTCCCTTTTGGGAAGTTTCTTTCGGGCATAATTCGGCCATCTTTAATGTCATCATGACGAGAAGAGAAGGTTCTAAAGTTGAATTCATTCATGAGAGAGTTCTTGATTTGTTATTGGCCGATCTTCAGTATCTTTATCCTGAATATACTTTCACCATTTCTGAATCATCGATGAATTATACCCGTGATGTTTTCATTCAAGATTTCAATTATGAAGCGCACTTGAAAAAAGAAAAAGGATTTTCAAATAAGATCGTCGACGTTCTCGAAGAGCGTGCACCACTTATGTTGTCTCGTCTAAAAAATGTGCTTTATTTTGGACCTTATAATGAGAATGCACTTGGGACTTTTTCCTCTTTAGTGGAGATTAAGAAGTGGCAACACACTCTTTAAAATGCTTTTTTAAGATCTCGTGTAATAAAGGACAGGGTGCTGTCGAATACATCCTACTCGTTGTCGTTATGGTCACGATCATCACATCCCTTCTAGCGAAGATTAAAAGGTCTTATTTAGGGGACGCCATGGCCTGTACAACACCTGCTCAAGAAAAAACCATCCTTTGCCAGATCAATAGTTATATGAGTCCAACAGGCGGAACTAAGCGATTTCAGTACTACCCGTTTAAAAAATAGACACCCTTCTTGTAATAAATTCACGTCCTCTCGATTCCTAATGTGAATAATTCTCAGTCTGATAAACTGCGATCAAATAGCAGTACTAGGCATTAATGAATGATGGCCTGAAGAGCGAACTTAATACGCCTTTAGTGCCTATATGAGGAGACGTTATGAAACTTACGAAGAATGGCAGAAGATTATCTTTTATGACCCTGTTTCTTGCCACAGCAATCATGGCCCAAGGTGTTCATGCGCAAGAGGATTACGTCTTGGAAGATGCTGATGATGCATTAGGATCAACAGACGCCCTTGAAATGGATGATATCCAGATTGAAGGCAAACTTTCACCTTCTGAACTTATGAGAAAAAGAAGAGAGAAGTTGGAAGAAAGAAATAAAATCATGGTTGAAAAGAAGATCGAAGATATTCGTGTAAAACAAGAAATTGCACTAACGAATAAACTTCAAGACGCTTTTGGAAAAAGCTTAAACAATCTAAATGAAGATAAAGTTCAAGTTGTTCAGGCCGCTCCTGTTGCAGTGGCACCACAACCCGTGGCCCCAGCTCCAGCACCAGTTATCGAGACAAGAATTGTAGAAGTACCGGTCGAGCCAGTAAAAGAAGTGAAGAAATCAAAAGTGATTCCTTCTCTTGGAGCGAGCACGATTAAAGGCGATAGAATCGATTTCGAATCGAATTTAAATCTTGGTGTTAACCTTGAA
>CAMLRB010000189.1 GCA_946482295.1 uncultured Bacteriovorax sp.
TCTATGCCGTTTTGAATTGTATCTTGTTTTTAATTTAGGTATCGTCGTATTTTCAGATGTTATGGTCCTAAGACAACCAATTTATTTAATTTTTTTTGCTTTAAATGCTGCCAATTATTTGGGACATGATGAAGGGCTGATTTTTAATCAATGAGAATAATCACTTGTTCGCCCCATGATGACCCATAAAAGGTTTAAATGCCTTACTGAGCGTTCAGTATAATCTTTAGTTCTACCAGGCTGTTTTTTGGCATCATGGTGTTTTATGGCCAAAATACGAATGGACGTACTTGCGATTATTATCCAGCGACTGCACAGAGTTCGTTTAAATTTTTTGTTTTTCGCTTTTTGTGAACTAATAATAGCTTTTACGAATTGCGCTTAGGTACTCAATCTTGTCTTTTAAAGTCACGACTCATCCTGGATATAATTTAAGTTACATTTTATTGAGTCAACGATTTTTCAAAAAAGCCGTTTGGGTTAAGTTTTTAATGAGTCCGTATTGACTCAGAATATAAGGTAACTGAAGACTGGAATGTCTTATTATTAAGATTCTTTCTTAGGTTGATTTTAGAAGATTATATAAAAATTTAAAGATTGTAAGAAATTCCAAAATAATAGGCCCAATTTTTTAGATTGGGCCGTTCTTTTAGAATATAGTTTTCGAAACTGTCTTAGAGTCGTTCTCTAGTGGTTATGAAAACTACATTTTAACATTTCAAAGCGAGCGATATCCGATAATTCGTTGTAATTCCGACTAGAAATTGCCGGCTTTTATAGCAAATCTTATAAAATTAAAGGTTTTACACAAACCCGACGAATAGTGGACTGATTCTATTTTTTATTTACGGAGTTATCTGTCATGTCGTGGTCGAAAATTTTTTCAAAAACAGTTTTTATCGTAATGACAATTTCATTCGCAAATTTATCTTGGGCCGCTGAGAAGAAAGATTGTGTAGAGTGCACTTATAAAAAAGTAGTGGGTGCGCCTGACTTAGGTGGGCTGGAAAAGCTTGCAAAGGTTGCAAGAACAAATCTTAAAGACGAAGAGTTTATTGATTACCAACTTACTTTTTGTATGAAGTTTGAACAAGTGAACAATAACTACGGATTCAAAAAAGAAATCTTAGAGCCAATGAAGAAAACTCAATATTCAGTTGATAAGTTTTGGACTGAACCAGGTTGTGTCCCTAAGCGAATTGGTAATACTGAAGTTCCTCTAATTCATCTTGCAGCAGAAGACGCAAGAAGTAGAAAGCTGTTTCTTGAAACTTTATATAAATACTATCAAGAACGTAATGAAAATAATCAATGGCTGAAAATAGTTAATGCTAAAAATACGATGGGATACACATTATTGGACTACATTGATTATTTAAATACATCTGGAACACTCAGACCTGATGAAAGAAAAGATATTAATGGAATGATTATTTTTCTATGTGAGAGAGGAGCGGTATTCTCATATTCTCATGGAAAAAAATGTCCGATGCAAATATAAATGAATAAATTAATTATACTTTCATTTTTTTTCCTTTCTGATTTTGCAATATCTGCCGAAATCAAAGCACCTTGTCTTAAAAAAGATGGGAGTTTAGGTTTAAATCTTGAGAAGTATGATTGCAAACTAATTGCGAAAGTTGTCGAGAGTCCTGAAATAAAAGTTGCCCACGAAGACAAAGTGTTAGATGTTCTGGCAAATCAGCTATCGTTTAAGATTAAACGTAACATGGAAAACATGGCCGTAATTGATAATTACTTTGGTCCTCTTAATTTAGCTTTGACCGAAGATAAAGTGGTACGTAATAATTGTAATATTGATGTAATTACGAGCCTCTCTTCAAGTGCAAATAAATGTTCAACAAAAAATCCAAAAAAATTAGAAAAACTAATTTCAAAATTGACAGATGAAATGGGAGCAAAGTCGAAAGCAATAAAGGACCTTAGGTCTGCTCTTCGCGAAAAGTTTTTCTCATCACGTGGTGTAAGTGAAATACAAGGTTGCCCGCTAAACAAATCGTCTGGTTACTACATGCTTAACTCACAGTTAAGTGATGTTGATTTGAAAAATATCTTTGATCGTTTTAAGAAAAGTGGGAAATCATCTTATAAAGATTTAGTTTATAAAACATATCCTCAGTTAAAAATCATTGCTGGAAGTAAGAATCCTGAGTTTCAAGAAAAGTTCGAAAAGTATGTCTCTGATTTTCAAGGCACAGATGAAGAACGAGTCGAGTATTTCTACAACTTTTTTAAATCTGAAAATAATCAGGATAAATTATCCCTCGGTTTAGCAAACAATTGTATAGATGTTAAATCTAGTATTGAAACCTACATGTGTAACGATCTAGATCATCTTGGGATGAGTGACGATTATGTGGAGAATGTTTTCTCTGAAGAAAAAGATTCTGAAAGTGTAGAGATTGCCAAAGCTTTCAATTGTTCGAACTCGCAAGAAGGCAGTAAGTTTTTAGAAAGTAAAAATAATATTGAAAATTGGATGGATGTCTTTCAAAAGAATACTGTGCCGATGCAGAGTGAACAGACTGCTGAATCAAATGTTATGAATTTTTGCGATATTTTTCTTTGCAAAGACTTGAAAGCTAAAGAACAAAATTCGTGTAAGTCTGGAAGTCAGATTAGTAGCTCCGATTTAGAGAAAATGTATGGCTGTAAAGAGAAAGAAAAGGCCTGCACAGAGGAAGTTAAAAAACGTGTAGTTTATTTAGAATCATTAGAAAAAATATTTGCACAGAAAAAAGCATATGAATTAGCATCTTCATCAAGTAGTGGTTCAACTAGTTATGGTAGAGAAGAAAAGAAGAAGTCTTCTCCTTATTCATCCTTCTTCCAGAACTTTGTCGGTGTTGAAGGTACTCTTCAGGCCGAAGGTAAAAAAATATCCCCAGCCACAGTTGCTGAAAAGGTAAGAGAATTCGAAGATAAAAAAATCGAACCAATACCTTCAACGAATAAAGACATTATTCTCGCGAACAATGATGGGAATAAAGTTTACAACATGATTAAACAGCAGAAGCAAGAAGAAGCGCTTAATCAGCAAGCGCAGGCGAATCAGCAAGTGGCCCAACATAGTTTTGTTCCATCGATTAAAGAAAATGATGATCATAAGCAGGCAGTGATTGCGAATTCTTTGTCAAAGTTTAAAGGAGCAGTGGGATCTTCAAAAGATGAATTTCAGGCCTCTCGCGAGCATGACCGCAAAGAAGAGATCTCGCGCATGCGTTCAGAGCTTGAAGGTGTTCTTAAAGAGATGAAGGGATCAGAAGAAGATAAGCTTGCGACGATCACTGATAGCAATACTATTTTTGCTCAACCAAAATCCGCGGGCAAAGACGATCCTTACAAAGGTATGTCCGCTGAAGAGCGCGAGCGATTAGAAAACTATCGTTCGAATCTGGCCACATGGGAGTCAAGATTACGTGCTCGTGAATCAGATGTTCTTGATCGTGAATTACGCATTGGAAGTCGATCGACGGCTTCAACAAATGATAGCAATGAAAAACGTTTTGAAAATGGAAACACAAATACACTTGGGCAGGACACATCAAGTGCGACCCAAAATTCTGCGCATGCGGGATCGGCCAATGCTAATGGTGGATTGAAACTCACTAAGGCACAAGCGGCAGCAGGTGCTGTTCAGGCGAGTGGAGAAGCGGGTGTTGCTCAAGCATCTGGAAAAATTTCAGAGAGTGAAGCTATTGTAGCCGCAGAAAATCTGGCCACATTGGAAAAAGCAACTCTTAAAAAGTGGGGATTGAGCGCTCGTGATTCATTCGTCATTAAAGTCCGCCTCCTTGATAGAATCGTAGATGTTCCGGTTAAAAGTTTTACTTACAGTGGAAAATCGATGTTTGTTCCGATTCTTACAAAGGAAAACCGCGAACTCTCTAAACTCATTCTTGAAAGCCCGCTTTTTAGCGATTATCGTCAGTATCAACAAGAGCGTTTGAAAGTTCTCGATCGAATCTAAAAAAGGTGCGTTCTTTTGGGCCCTTTTTTGATGATTTCGACCTCTTTCGTCTTGCTACAATCAATTGAAATTCTTAAACTATAGCAATTACTTTAATGCCCGACGTTATAGAGGACTTCATGGACGTTATCGACTCATCAATCGATCCAAAATCACCTGAGTTTTTAGAAAATAAAAAATACCATCTTGCCCTACGAGATGAGCTCGTTGAAAAGCTCAAAGGCATTAAACTTGGCGGCGGCGCTGATCAAGTTAAACGCCATCACGATCGTAAAAAATTTCTTCCGCGTGAGCGAATTGAGAAAATTTTGGATGAAGGTTCTCCTTTCATTGAGCTTTCAACATTGGCCGCTTACAATCTTTACGAAGAAGATGTGCCTGCTGCAGGAATGGTGACAGGAATTGGTCGTGTTCATGGCGTAGAATGTTTATTCGTGGCCAACGATGCGACTGTAAAAGGTGGAACGTATTTTCCCATGACAGTGAAAAAACATTTGCGAGCTCAAGAAATCGCAATGGAAAATCACCTGCCATGTATTTATCTAGTCGATAGTGGGGGAGCATTCCTTCCTAAGCAAGACGAAGTTTTTCCAGACAGAGATCACTTCGGTCGCATTTTTTACAATCAAGCACAAATGAGTGCCAAAGGCATTCCACAAATTGCAGTTGTTCTTGGTTCTTGTACTGCAGGTGGAGCGTACGTCCCGGCAATGAGTGATGAAACAGTCATCGTTAAAAATAATGGGACGATATTTTTAGGTGGACCACCTCTTGTTCAAGCGGCTACTGGTGAAATTGTTTCGGCTGAAGATCTCGGTGGAGCAGATGTTCACACGCGTGTGAGTGGTGTAAGTGATCACTTCGCTAACGATGAAGAAGAAGCTTTTATCATTACTCGCAATATTATTGAAAATCTCAATTTCAAATCTCCAGGAAAAGCTCAAGGTCTTCGAACAGATTCGCGCGAAGTAAAGCCGCCGAAATATTCGATGGACGACATCTACGGAATCATTCCAAAAGATACTCGCAAACCATTCGATGTTCGCGAAATTATCGCTCGACTTGTTGACGGAAGTGAGTTTCATGAATTCAAAGAGCGCTATGGAAACACACTCGTGACAGGATTTGCTCGCATTCACGGTCATCAAGTCGGGATCGTCGCGAACAATGGTATTCTTTTTTCTGAAAGTGCTCAAAAAGGCGCACACTTCATCGAACTCTGCGGTCAACGTAAAGTGCCTCTTCTCTTTTTACAAAATATCACTGGTTTCATGGTTGGCCGCCAATACGAAAATGAAGGCATCGCTAAACATGGAGCTAAAATGGTGACGGCCGTATCAACGGTACAAGTTCCAAAACTTACCGTCATCATCGGTGGATCATTCGGTGCAGGTAACTACGGTATGTGTGGGCGCGCTTACAGTCCGCGCTTCTTGTGGATGTGGCCGAACTCTCGCATCTCCGTTATGGGAGGCGAGCAGGCCGCTAAAGTTCTCTCAACCGTTAGACAGACAGGACTTAAGGCCTCTGGCAAAAAAGAAATGTCGGCCGAGGAGCTTGCCGCTTTTGAAAAACCCATTTTAGATAAATATGAAGTCGAAGGAAGTCCATATTATTCAAGTGCGAGACTTTGGGATGATGGAGTTATCGATCCTGCTCACACAAGAGATTTATTAGGTCTGGCCTTGGCCGCTTCACTCAACTCTGGAATTGGCGAAAGCAAATTCGGCGTATTTAGAATGTAAGGGATAACTATGAATTACAAATTAGATATTGATCAAAGAGGAGTGGCGACACTTACTCTGAACAGACCAGAACTTCATAATGCTTTTAACGACGAATTGATCGCCGATTTAACGGCATGTTTGAATGATTTGGAAAAAAAGAAAGAAGTAAGACTACTCGTTTTAACTGGAGAAGGAAAATCTTTTTGCGCAGGCGCTGATCTCAACTGGATGAAGCGGATGAAAGAATATTCAGAAGCTGAAAACATTGCAGACTCACAGAAACTTGCAGAACTTTTTAAAACGCTAAACAGTTTCTCACGTCCAGTAATTGGAAAAATTAATGGAAGTGCTCTTGGTGGGGGAGCGGGACTTGTTGCTTGTTGTGATTATGTCATCGCCGTTGATCAGGCCATGATTGCGTTCACAGAAGTAAGACTTGGACTTCTTCCTGCAGTCATTTCACCATTTGTTATTGCCAAAATTGGTGAGAGTCATGCTCGAGCTTCATTTTTAAGCGGAGCTAAAATTTCAAAGAGCAGGGCCTTTGTTATGGGACTTGTTCATCAAGTCACAACTGCTGAAATGTTAGACTCTGAAGTTGAAAAAACGATTGCTGACTTTTTACTGGCAGGCCCCGAAGCCGCAGTTAAAGCAAAAGAACTAGTGGCCACAGTTGTTCGTAAACCAAATATTGAAGAAGCTAGAGATTATACATGTAAAATGATCGCTAAGGCCCGAGCGAGTGATGAAGGCCAAGAAGGCATGAGCGCACTTTTAGAAAAACGTAAAGCGAGTTGGTATTAACTATGACGATTAAAACAACAAGAGAACAAATGAAAAAGATCCTCATCGCCAATAGAGGGGAAATCGCTCTTCGCGTGATTCAAACATGTAAAGAGATGGGAATAAAAACAGTCACGCTTTACACAGATGAAGAGAAAGATCTCCCTCACGCAAGTGCAGGGGATGAAACTTTTAATTTGGGAACTGGTGCTTTAAAAGACACCTATCTCAATCAAGAAAGAATTATCGAGATTGCAAAACTTTCTGGAGCAAATGCCATTCACCCTGGATATGGTTTCTTGTCAGAGAAAGCATCTTTTGCAAAAAAAGTTCATGCCGCAGGATTGATGTTCATTGGACCTAGTCCAGAATCAATCGATCTCATGGGAGATAAAAAAACGTCAAAAATTAAAATTCAAGAATTAGGTGTTCCTTCTATTCCTGGTTATCACGGTGACAACCAAGACATGAAACATCTCATTGCTGAAGCAAAAAAAATCGGCTATCCGGTGATTATCAAAGCTTCGGCCGGAGGCGGCGGCAA
>CAMLRB010000190.1 GCA_946482295.1 uncultured Bacteriovorax sp.
GGAGAGTTGCTGTCATAACATTCATACGGTTGATCATTGCACTAAGAGCAATGACAGTACCGAATTGAGCGATGATTAATCCCCAAAAGAGAATTTTATTTGTCACAACTGTATAGGCCCACGCTTCATTGTTTCCAATAAACGTTGCAATGGCCGCAGTTAAAAGCACACCAATGGACATCCATTGATAAACTTTTGTCATGAACTGTGCAGCGACAGAGCTTTTCGTCTCGACATCGAGAACATTGTTGTATTCGCGGTTTCTTTCCATAGATCCATCCTTGTTAACAAGTTATGAATCTATTATAGCGAAATTAATGTGTGATTCTAAGCTTTTTTAAATGCTCTTTTTCTTCGAGATTTTGTGGTCTGCGCATTTCTAGGGTGTAGTAGAGTTCTTTGCTTTCTTTTTTGACGAGACGGAAAATCATCGAGCAAATTTTCTGGAACAAATTCTTATCCATAAGACCTCCACCAAATTGTAAATGTGCCTTGAAGGTAGTGGGAGAGTCTAATTTAGTCCAGTCAGGAATCTGTTAGGTTTTGTCGTTAGAATGCACCTTTTAAAACGGGAATAATTTCTTTGATTCCAGTCGCAATCATTTCAATAGACATAGAAAGAAGTATTAGCCCCATGATTCGCGTCATCACGTTTAATCCAATCTGACCAAGTTTCTCCCCGATAAAGTCAGCATAACTTAAAATGACTTTAATAATGAGTCCAATGAGCAACACCATCACAGTGCCTGCAATCCAATGTGTCGGAGTAAGGAATTTTTTAGAGTGAATAATTGAAGTAGAGATTGCGCCTGGCCCTGATAGTAACGGGATAGCAAGAGGAATGATTCCTATTTCACGTTCAAAATCAAAACTGCGCATTTCTTCATTGTTAATTTTAGTTGTTGATTGCTGAGCTGAAATCATACTGAAGGCCATCGTGAAGAGAAGAAATCCACCGCCGATTGTAAATGATGCGACTGAGATACCAAAAAAGTTTAGCAGGCCTTGTCCGAAAACCAAACTAATCATGATAGTTATTGAACACGCAATAGCACACGTGTTGGTAACGTTTTTGATATTGAGATTTTTATGATTTTTAGTGAATCCTAAGAAAACAGGAATCGCACCGAGCGGATTGATAATTGAAATAAGAGTGATAGAAAATTTGATAATGTCGTTTAATGCTTGTTCCATTCTATCCTTACCTTTATCTCACAATTTTGCTCTTCATTCGATTGATGATGTGTTTTGCAAGTTCAATATTTAATCCAGCAGCAACTATAAAATAAGTGCAACCATAAAAACTAAAAACGATGAAGGCCTGAATAATAGGATGAGGAGAAGTGAAGGTTTTGTTAATGATAAATCCAATAAGCGCACCTGTAAGTGCAGCGGACCACAATTTAAAAAGATAAGAAAGAGAAATGCCTGTCTTGCCAATTTTTTTGTTCAAGCGATGACGAAGAAGAGCAAATTCAATCCAACCAGATATTCCAGCCGCGACAGTTAATCCAACAGTAGCATACAGTTTCTCATCGGTGAATGATGGTATGACGAGAAAAGCGAGACAGTAGCCGAGTATAGTTCCGAACAAAATGCGGACGATGGCGAGATTCAAAGTTGTTTTTGTGTCCTTGAGAGAAAAGAATGTAGAAGAATAAAGTCTGCCCATGGTTGATGCGAGCAAACCAATACTTGAGCCAATCAACACCATCCAGACAATGTGTGTTTGTTGAGGGCCAAATTCCCCAGTTTGATAAAGGGCCGCCACTAAAATATTGCCGAGAAAGATAAAAGCACAAACTGATGGGACAATGAAAAAGGCGATTTTTTCCAAGGCCTGTTGCAATCGCACTCTCAATTTCGCATGCACTTCCTCAGGCGAGCCAAGGTATGAACTCATCTCTGGAAGTTCTGATGCTGAAATACTCATTCCAAAAAGTGAGACGGGTAAGATGTAGAGTGTTTGAGCGTAAGCTAGTGCTGAGACGGCACCAGTTGGAAGTAAGCTTGCTAAGATGTTATCTATATACGCACTGATTTGAACCACACCACGAGAGATAAAACTTGGTATAAAATTGCGAATCACGATGTGCACATGAAGAGATTTTGTCATCAATTTGGGTTTAAAATGTTTAAGAAGTTTTAACGTTGTTGGAACCTGAACAGCAAACTGGAGAAAACTTCCTACGACAAGTCCCCAACCCGCAATGATAGCGAGATCATATTGAGTGTTGCTGCTTCCAAAAAGAATGAGTGCGGCTATGATGGAAAGATTCCAGATGACTGGAGCGACATATGAGAGAAAAAAACGTCGGTGAGAATTTAAAATGCCTAGACACCAGGCCGACATGACGACAAAACCAGTTCCCGGAAAAAAAATCTGCACCAGTTTTATTGTAAGTTCTCTTTTTTCACCCTTAAAACCAGGGGCAATAGTATCAATGAGAAAAGGCGTGAGGACAATACCGATAATCACCAATGTTGAGGTCAATAGAAACATAATGCTTCCGATGGCCGAAGCCACTTCAGAAGCTTCTAGATGATTTTCATGTTGATTTTTCTCGTTATGTTCACGAGCGAGAAGTCCAGCATAGACCGGGATAAATGAAGCGGAGAGAACCCCTTCTCCAAAAAGATTTTGTAAAAAATTGGGAATCTTGAGAGCTGCCTTAAAAGCATCGCCCGCATCAGAGTTACCAAAGTAGTGGGCAAACGCACGTTCTCGAACTAGGCCCGCAATTCGACTTAAAAATATACCTAGACCAACTAAGACTGCACCGTTTTTTTTACTTCCCATTCATCAATTAAAAGGGCCCTTGGGCGAAAGATCAATCTCTTTTTTTATTTTTCCTTGAGGACATAACCGCAAACTTTCATCTCAATCGCAACATCTTTGGCATATTCATGCAGAGGAGAAACATTCCACATCCATTCTTCAACAGGTGCGGGGAGATTGAGTTCATGACCGCGTTCAGTTTCAAGTAAGTTGTTTTGTTCATCGAGGAACCTCCGCTCGATGTCAGTAAACAACAGGACAAGGCATGGAAAATTTTTAAGATAACGAATGTGATTGAGGGAGCTTTGTAGAAGAAAATTCTCTCGCTCTGAATTACTTAATGTTGAAAAATTCTTACGAAGATAGCGCTCGAGATGAAGTGGTATCTGGGAAAGGAGATTGGCCGAGACAACAACGGAGAGTGAATTCCCAAAAGTCCTTGTAGGTATTTTGGGAGTTAAATGACCTTTTTGCAGATCTGCTTCGAGTTCAGAAATATCATGAGTTACAAACTCAATATTTTTTAGATGACGAACTGATTTTATCGTCGATTGAAGATGGATAATATCTACCAGCACAACTTTTTTGAAATTTTGAGAGAGCCATTCAATAGGGATTTCGTGAAGGGGGCCAGATCCAAGAATGACGGCCGTTTCTTTTGTGTTGAGGGACGAGCAATGTTTGATGATAAATTGTTTGGCCGCCTGGCGGTGAGATCTCCACGCTTCTCGACAACGATGTTCTTTGGCGTGGAGAGAAATACTTTCAAACAAATGTCCAAAAGCTTCCGGGTGCGATTGATGAAACTTCTCTCGAATGTAAGTGAACAATTCAATGATCATTCACTTATGTTAGAGTCTATGCCGCTTTTTTACCAGCAGACTTAAAGTTTACATAGTTAACGTATGAAGGAATGCGGGCCTGCAAAAGATCCCAAATGATTTTTTCATCCAGACCATCGACCTTTGCGCAAGTAATGAGATGAGCGACTTTTTGATCGAGAAGCTCATAGTCGATTGTCGAGCGATAAACGTGTTCGCTCTCGACAAGGACTTCTTCAATTTCCTCTTTGTACTGGGCAATTAGTGTGTCAATAAAGCTTTCTTTGTTCATCATCGCAACCTCGTTTCATTCTCCAACTTCAAGTTGGTTAAAACGCTTATCGGAATCCCGAGGGAAATACTTAAGTACTGTCCCCTTAGAAATTGCGGTGGCGAAGGATAAATTCAACACGTCGATTGATGTTTATCCCATTTTCTTCCTCAGTAGTTGATGTGATTTGAGTTGATTGGGCAACCGGGACAAGTTTATCAGGTCGGACCCCAAAATCTTTAATCAATGAATTTCTGATGGCCATAGACCTCTTAAAAGAGAGTTCCCAGTTGGCCTGTTCCGTATCGCCTTCACCTTTTTCAGTGTGGCCCACAATTGAAACGGAGCCTTCGTAGTCTTTAAAAACATTTGAAAGCTTCTTCAAATAATTTTTTCCTTCGTACGAAATTTCAGTTGAACCAAATTGAAAGACAATATTTCCTGGAATCGCAAACTTCAAGAATTCGTCTGTATATTCAGCAGAGAAAGCGTTTCCATCAAAAAGTTCATCGACAAGTTGAGAGAGAACTTTGTGTTCTTGCAAGTAAACTGGGCGAGGACGTGCTGGTTCAGTAACTTCTTTTTGATCCACTCCACCTTCTTGGCCATTGAGAATAGAGTATGAAGTATTTGGAGTGGATCCAATTTTACCAACAGAATCCGCTCCACCTTTGAAAATAGTCGCTGTTGTAAAGTAGTCGGCAATGGCAGCTTTTGTTGCTTCATCTGCACCCATAAGCCACATAACGAGGAAGAAGGCCATCATCGCAGTCATGAAGTCCGCGAAAGCTACCTTCCAGGCACCACCGTGAGCGCCGGCGTGTCCTTTGTTGATACGTTTGATGATTATAGGTTGTTTGTCGTCTGCCATGACTTTTCCTTTTTACTTCAGTTTCTAATGCTGAGAACATATTTTTATATTTCCAGAAATAGTAAAAATGCTCCACTGGAGCATTTTTTCCACAAACTACTTTTTCCCAGCGTTTGCCGTCGCTTCATCCACTTCTTTGAATGTAGGACGAAACTCAGATGGAATACTTCTTCTTCCGAACTCAGCACAAACTTTTGCGTTCACGCCTTTTGAAAAAGCTAGAAGACAAATTTTTGCAGTAACCATAAAACGCATTTCTTCTTTTAAGTTTGCTTCAACTTTCGCAGCTAATGGCTGCAAATAACCGTACGAGAACAAGATCCCGAGAAACGTACCTACGAGAGCGGCCGCAACCGACATACCGATGACTTCCTTACCTTGAGTCAGTTTACCCATGGTGATAACAACCCCGAGAACCGCCGCAACGATACCCAGACCTGGCATGGCATCTGAAACTCGGTTGATGGATCCGACAAGAACGTGTTCTTCTTCTGTGACGATATCAAGATCGGCATTCATTAAATCTTCAAGATCGTATGGAGAAAGTGATGAAGCAATTTGAACTTTTAAAGTGTCACAGATGAAATCAATACAGTGGTGGTTGTTTAGAACAACCGGATATCTTTTAAAGATCTCGCTGGCCTCTGGATTTTCTACGTGTGGTTCAATCGAAATAGGGTTGGCAGAGGCCATCTTAATAAGTTCAAACATACATTGAAGAAGTTCAATATATCCCTGTTTATTTATTCCTGTTCCTTTCATTGCTTGCAGCGATCGAGCAATAATGTTTTTAATAATGTTTGGACTTGTCGCCATGATGAGGGAACCAATAGCAGCTCCACCAATAATCAAGAGCTCCGTTGGCTGCCAAAGAATCGCCAGATTTCCGTGGTGGAGTACATACCCCAAGATAACACACACTGTAGTTACGATTGCACCAACGATAGTGAACATAAAAATCCTCCGAACTGACTTTGCCTATCTTATCGAAAGATCATTTCAGATCTTTAATTTATAGTGGCTTAGCGAATCCGTTGGGCTCTATAGCAGTTTTTGTTGGGCCGATAATGATTAAATCTTCTTGGAAATTAACCGACGTTTTTGCTCGGAAGAGAAAATTAAGCAGAACAAATTAATTCGAATTTAAGATCGACCTATATCAATTACTCGTTTTCGTCGAAATCAATATCAGTGTTAATTGTTACACCAGCGACGGTTCTTTCCTTTTCTTTTTTAATGAATGGGAAATTGACGGGAGTCGTACCAGGAAAGTTTTCTTCAAAGGCGATTGAAATTGTACGTGGAACAAACTCCATCAAAGATTTTAAGTAATCCTGATTTTTGATAGTGTCCATGATTGCTGTATCAGCTTCTTCCTGAGTATCAAATTCCATCATGAGCTTGGGAGAAGTGTTTTTCACGACCAATGCCGCCTGAATTTTTTCACGAGGTATTTCATTCGTCATGTTCCACGACCCCATGTGGAAGTAATCGACGTAAAAAACTGAACGCTCGTATTTTAATTTGCGAGAAAGAAGGAGAGAAGACATGAATTTTCTTGTTGAAGGATCTTTCGCCTTTTTCGCCAATTTTTCGGCCAACTGTCCGTCTTCTACACGAATAATATAGGCACCTGGTTTTCTTGTGCTTTCAAAAAGTAAATATTGAAATCCAATACTAAACAAAGTGAAAAGTTTTTGTTGGGGAAGATGGACGTGGACAGCGTCTGTTTCAATCAGGGTTTTCACCCCTTCGTAAAGGTCCTGTTTCGTGAGATCACCACTCATAGGGGATATAGCCTTTTAAAAGTATTTCTTATTAGGTTCTTGGCCAATAGGCAGAAGGAGTTTTTTAGTGATTTTTCGAAATTTTGTCAATTCGTTTGATGCCTTGAGTTCAGCATTTTTTCTCCCTGAGGGCGAGTAATTCATTGACTCATCTCTCTAAATTTCTTATGATTCGGCCTTAAGTAAATTTTTTCTCATTAGCAAATTAAATTAGAAATAAACAAGTCAAGTTACTTGGTAAACAACCTTTTTGGAGACTGAATTATGAAATTAATGGCAAAGACCAGAAACATTGGGATCTCTGCTCACATCGACTCAGGGAAAACGACGCTTACAGAGCGTATTCTTTTCTACTGTAACAAGATCCATAAGATCGAAGATGTTCGTGGTGGTGGTGCTGGTGCAAAAATGGACCACATGGAACTTGAAAAAGAAAAAGGGATCACAATTAC
>CAMLRB010000191.1 GCA_946482295.1 uncultured Bacteriovorax sp.
CATGCTTGTTGGATCAACAAAGTTAGCGCGCAAGAGGAAAGTAGAGAGATTCATATTCGGCACTTCAAAATTTTGAATGTTCTGGGCCGCAATTCCAAAATTGCTCGAAGCAATTTCTATTCTTCCATCAACTACCGCTTGTCCTTCAATCTTGAACCAGCCATTAACTTTGAGAAGACCATTGATGGGAGAAATATTATTGGCCATGAAGGGAGCAAAGAGCTGGCCATCAATTGTGGTTTTTTCAATATCAATTGTTTGAGAAAACGGAGAAACAATCGGGTAGAGATTGATGTTCGTTTTACCAGAAGACAGTCCAACATGAAATTTAAGTCCCAATGGATAAAAACTTGGCCAATGCAGAGAAATTTTAATGTCTTTAAGCGGAAGTTTATTATCCCATTGGCCGAAACACGCACCTTGAATGACTGGCTTTTTCAAAACTAGCTTAGGAAGGAAATAACCAAGTTCAGCTTTTTCGAATTGGACAGGGCATGCAACATTGTTTGTGAGTTTGATCTGGAGAAATTTATTAATTTTTTCTTCCAGCGAAAAGTTGGCCAAAAATCCAAAAAAGAGCAGTACGAGACCAATCAAGATTAATCTTGTTTTAGTCCAATATGTGGGAGTATATATTTCTTCGTTTATTTCGTTATACTGAATGCGCTTTCTTTTCATTCGCTGACTTCCATCGGTGCTGGGGCCTGCCCCATATGAATGACAGAAAGTGTTCCGTCGAGAAGTTGAGTTTCTGTATTTTTTGTAAGAGTTACTCGCACAATTTTTAACTTTTCGTTCTCAACAAGTCCACGCATAAAACTTGAAAAATCTGCAGTTCCAAATCCGTTGAAGGCAATGTCTGCTTCAATTTTTGAAATACTCGAACTTTGTCCCATTTGATTGAAATTCGTTACTGAAACTTTTTGCTGGTCTATAGAAGAGCCGGCAGCAATATTTCTAATCTTATTATCGAGATCATCCTGGCCTGATATTGGATAAGGGGATAGATAATTTTGACTGACGCTCGATAATGTATTTTTATTTCCATCATAGAGGGCAATCTGCTCGATGATCTGTTTTTTTACTTCGAGATTTTTTTTAGTAACACTATTTCCCCACCATAATCCCAACACGACTAAGTAAGGAACAAAAAGAAAGGCAAAGGCCGCAACTTGTGCAGCAACTTTCTGTTGATTTTCATCTAAATTAGCAATGAGATCTTGGGTCTTTTGAAAAATTCCTTCGGCCTTTAACAAATCCAATTTCTGGAAAATGAATTCGTCCATTTTGATGAATAAACTTTTTGCTTTTTCCATCTTTTACTCCCGATCCTGAAAATCAATTGAGAGACTTGTTTGACCGGTTCTATAATTCACATTCAATCCAGGAAGGCCTGAACTTTTTAAATGAGAGGCCATCGCCTCAAGCTCAATCGGTTCAGTAGATTTGAATACAGCTTTCACCAAAAAACCATCACTCGAAAATTGCTCGAGGCTCACTTTTGGATTGTTGCTCATCGTTTTACTGAGAATCGCCAGCGGGCGAAGGGCGTTGACTGATTGTGAAGAGAGTATGCTTGAGACTTCGTCACTCACCAGTTTATTTTTTTTCTTCATAGTCGAGAGAACGCGTTCTGGATTTTTCGTATAAGCATTTCTTTCAGTTACTGAAAGTCCCAGATTTGATCTCTTGAGTAGACCTTTAATTTTTGAATCGAGGGCCTGGTTTTGTTTATTTAAGAAAATGAATCTTTCTGCAGTAAATCCCGCAATCAAAATAAGAGCTATTAAACCCGTTCTTACGCCAATAAAAACGGCCGAATGAAGTGAGATAAATGAATTTGAAGCCGTTTGAAATTTTCCCGTAAGAAAATTAATGAGGCTTGAGGGACTTCTTTGAGCAATGGCCATCATGCGGGCCAGGTAAAAATTCTTGTCGTGAGCAGTATAATCGCTTTTTAAATCTAGCAAAGGTGGGAGAGTGCTTACACTAATCCCCGTGTGGTAACTGATAAAATTATCAAGATTATTGATGTTGCTTGTTCCACCGAAGATGAAAATTTTTTCTATGTTCGTGCCGTATTTCACACGGTGACCGATTTCCCATCGGCGTAAATCGAGAATGAGTGGATTGAATACTTGCTTCATAAGAAGAGCAAAACTTTTTTGCTCTGGGGAAACATCACTCATTTGATCATCACTCAACATAAATGCGTTTTCATGTTTATAGATAATCGCATCTTCCGCAGAAATTTGATAAGTTTTCGAGATAACTTCATTAATAGCAGCACCGGCCACATATGAAGTATGGTTTGAAACAACTTGACGATCTTGAACAAAATAAACTTTTGTCGAGCGGTGACCTAGATCGATAATACAACATGTTTCATTCATTCTTATATGATCGATGTAGGCCTGAATAAGTGAAACTTCACTTGTAAGAAGTGTTGGTTGTGCTTCTTTATTTTCAAATGTTCCAATAAATTCTTTGAAAATATTTTGTTGAGTGATGTTACTCAATACTGAAAAGCTGTTATTTTTTTTAATCAGCCTCGAAGCATGATGTGCACTTGTTAATGGATAGGGAAGATTTTCATCTAATTGAAAAGGAATCATTAGTTCTGCTTTTCTCTTAGAAGTTCCAGGGATTTCCAAGTAGCGAGTCGTTAACAATTCATTCGGAACCTGGAAAATAATTTTTATGTCAGAAGGTTTTTTCTGAATATAATTCACAATGATTTCTTTCTGAAGATCTGAAATCTTTTCGAAGTTGGGATAATGTGGTTTGACTTCATCGAGTATAATTTCTTGCTTATCAACCATAACAAGATTTTTTCGTTCTGGTCGTACTTCAAGAAACTTGATCGAGTAGGTCCCGATATCAATGGCTAAAATATTCATAACTTAAGTTTATCAGAAAGGTAGCTGAAAAATAGAGGAAAATAATGTCCGATTATTCAACTCTAATTTCGATGACACGAGGATTGAGTAGTTCGACAGGTTCTGGCTTTTCTTCTTTTTCACCTGCTTTGGCGCCCGTCTTTTCATCCTGACCTTCATCATCTTCAGTCCCTGGAGTCACAGGTGGAGCTGCTTCTGCCCCCGAGCTCCCTGGAGGTTTTGTGGCCGGTTTTTTTGGTTTTGGGGGTTGAGGTTTAATGGGTAAGTCAACAAAGGCGACTATATTGTAGGTTCCGTTATTATACGTCCCGCGCGAGTTTACTTTGTATAGTTTTCCAGATGTATCAATCGAGAGACCGGCATTTTTTAACTGGGTGACACGCTCCTGGTATTCAGACTCAGTGACGATATTAAGATTTGTTGTGACTACACTTTTAAAATCTTCGGCGTTTTTGAATTTTTTGCCTGGAATCTTCTTATCTTCGTCCCCATCTCGATATTTGAAAAACTCCTCAATTTGCACATTATTGATGCTTGGAAAGATAATTTTTAAATCTTCAATTGTGAGTTCATTAACAGAAATAACACTGACCTCATGAACACTCAGTCTATCTTTTATCAATTCAACGAGAGCATCATCCCATGAAGGAAGCAAATAAATTTCATCAATTGAGGCCATTGGTGCATGTTTGGCCGTTACATTTTTTTGAGCAAATTTAGCTTCTATTTCCTGGCGAGCAGAATCGGTAAAATCGCGGATGTCATTGACGTAAAACTTAATTTCTTTAATTAACATCGAAGCGTCAGCATTGGCATATTTGCTATGAAAGGCTTCGTCTGTATCACTTTTATCTTTAATGAGCCGGGCCAGAGTCTCGGTCAATTTTGCTTCAATAATAACATGAGCAGCTTCTTTTGTTTTACTGCCTTTTCCACTTTGATCATCTGCTGAATCCTGTTCTTCTTCCTCTGCTGGCGGAGGGGTCTGATCAGCCGCTGCATCAACTTCAGAGCTTGATTGAGTTTGTGTCGTGGCCTTCTTAATTCGGAGAGAGTTGGGATTTAAGAAGCCAGAAATTTTAGTAAATGTCACACTCATTTCACCGCGGATGAGAGTGTTCTTTGCAAATTCTTCCAGTGCCGTTCTTTGGATGATATTAGCATTTTTAGGAGAGGGAAGAGGATACATGAATGGTTGAATGATAATCGATTCCAAGTCTGAACTTGGAAAAGCGGATTTCAATGTCTCTTCTTTTTCTATTTTATTTCGGCCTTCTTGATAGAGTCGTAACTTGGCCATCGCGAAGTTTAATCCGGCCTCTGCGTTGAGGCGAGCTTGAATTTTGTCCTGCTGGTTATAAACTTTAATTTTGTTAAGTTTCACTTCGAAAGTGAAATCTGCAAGCAACATGGTGAGTACTGTCACAACTCCTAAGACAAGGAGTAGAGCGACACCACGTTCGTTTTTTAAGGTTTGAAGAAAAAATTCGCGGTTACTGTACAACTTCGCCCTCCCCTGGTGCAAGAGTATCGGCCGGTACGCCTGGGCCACCTGGAACGGGTGCATTCGTAGCTGTATTTAAATCATCTTGTTTGGTACTAAAATAGGGATTGAGTACGCGGAAGACTTTTTGAATTGTTTGTTCGTTTCCATCTTCATCGATCCATACAGCAGTGAGTTTAATAGCACGAAGAAGGTTTTTATTTTCGTTAAGGTCAGCAATGTTACTCACGAATTTTTTAGTTTTCTCATCCCAGAAAGTAAATTCCAGAGTCTTGATATTTCTCATTAGCACTTGTGATTTTACTTCTGACCATGGAAGGTTTGAGTTGAAAATGTCAGTAGCAATGACTTGTCTGGTGAGTTCATAAAGCCCTTGAGATTTTCTTCCTTCGTTATCAGCTTCATCCGGATCACTTTCCATTGGGCGCATCGAATATTTTACCCAAGCAAATCGAGATTCTTTTGAATCAGCAATTTTGCGACGATTGGCCTGAGTGAAAAGATATATTGTCCACTTTTCTTCAGATTTAAATATTGGGATCAGCTGACCGTTTTTGGCCCTGCCATCAAAGTTTCCGCTTGGAGCTGCATTTTCGGCATAGACATCGGAAGTCGTTGCTGTCGGCATGAATTTACTTGAAGAGTAAAGGGGAGTGTAGAGTTGAGAGATATCCGTATCCAGACGCCCAACGGCGGTAACACCCTGGATGATGGCCGCATCTTCTCTTAAAACATCTTCTTTAGTCGTGATGTTGGAGTCAACCATTTTGTAAGTTGAAAAAGCAATGAAGGACAAAATAGTAATAGCTATGAGAACTTCAAGAAGGGTGAAGCCTGCTTGTTGATGAATGGAATTTCGAAAACTAGAATGTTCCAATTTTTACATCCGCATTCGGGTTCATAAGCCATGTTGCCAAAGTAAAAGATTCTCCTGTGATTTTATTTTTTGAAGTGACCTGGACTTGCCAAAGCATTTTCTCCATATTTTCTTTAAACACAGCGAATATTCTTTTTTCCATCTGAGCTTGTTGAGATTCTTCTTCCGATTGTTCTTCATTATCTCCCTTGCCCTGAATTTTCGTCATATCTGGAACAAAGAATTTTTTATAAGTCACAATTGTTTGGTAGTTGGTATCGCCCTCAACATCTTTCGTTTCAGGAGCGAGGGTGATTGTTTCGCGTAATTCAGGCGGATTGGTGATAATGTCGTTGAGTTTATTTTCGCAATAATCTTTAAGGAGAATGTCCTCTTTTAAGCGTCCAGAATCAAGAAGGTTGTAGCCGGTCCCTTGAACGAAGGCCGTAGCAAAAACAGCAAAGATAGTAATCGCAATGATTACTTCCAGGATCGTAAATCCCGATTTGTTGTTTAATAACTTTTTTAACGTTCCTTCAGCCATTCTTCAAAAATCTCTTTTGCTTTTTCTTTTTGGACGACCAACAAATCTCGATTGGCGATATTTTCTATTTTATACGATTTTTTCTCAGTACCGGGATTAAATGGATCTATTTTGATGGCGACGGCCTGTTCACTTGTGGCCATGATAATGATGGCATCATCTTTCTCACCTGTGGAATAAGCGTAGAGTGAAACTTCTCCGCTATCAATCAAACGCTTAGAAGTTGCGTTCCCATATCCAATGACCCGAACATCTTCATCAATTTCAGTATTCGATTCCTGGAATTCTTGAATCTTATTAAACTTCATGTTGATGTCTTTTGTTTTTTTCTTTTCCGCCTCTTCTTCTTCAGGTGATTTTGTTGTTGTCTCAAAATCTTGAGCAGGAGGAAGGATGAATGTATCCCCTGGACCGTATTCAACGGCATATTCTTGTGGGTCTTTATCTAAAAAAAGATGCAGTCGTATAACCGTATTTCTAAGAGCAGCTTCATCACTCATGAAGTTAATCGCTCTTTGCATGTTTGTGACTTCTTCATCGAGAGCAGAGTTGCTAGAGAAATTATCTGAAAGGCCAAGGCCCACGACCATTGCAACGAGAAACAGGGCCACGAGTATTTCTACAATCGTAAAGCCCTGTTGATTTTTAAGTTGTGATCTAAAACTTAATGAAATGCGATTACTCTTGTGGAGCTTCCTCATTTGATCCTTTAGCAGCAGGGGCCTTAGCTCTTAGTGAAATATCAGCTGCAGCACCTTCACCACCTTCTTCTCCATCAGTTCCGTAAGAAATGATGTTGACTGATTTACCATCTGATTCGTAGATAAAGTCATTATCCCAAGGATCCTTTGGAACTGTTTCACCATCGATGAAACCGTTAGATGGATAATCTTTACATTCTCTTCCGCCAGTTGGTTTTGTCACAAGTGATTCAAGACCTTGCTCGCTTGTTGGATAGAAACCACACTTACGTCTGAAATCTTTTAATCTTCCTTCTAAGTTACTCATTTGGATACGAGCAGAGTTGATTTTCCCTTCATCCATTTGATCGAAGAGGCGACCTACAACGAATGTTCCGGCCACAGCAACAAGCGTGAGGGCAATTAAGATTTCTACGAGCGAGAAACCTTTTTGGTTTTTAGCGAGTTCTTTAATAAACGACTTTTCAT
>CAMLRB010000192.1 GCA_946482295.1 uncultured Bacteriovorax sp.
TATCGAGTTCTTTAGTTCCTTTGAAATTCGTCATATCCAACTGAAGAACACCAACAACGTTAACATTGCGAGTTTTGAAATCCCTAGCAATGGCCTTCGAACCTAAAAGACCAACTTCTTCTCCAGCGTACGCCATAAATTTAATCGTTTTTTCTGGCTGATATGAACTTGTAGCGAGAACACGGATGATTTCTGTTACTGTAGCAATCCCAGAAGCATTATCATCAGCTCCCGGTGCCGTGGAAGTTGCTCCACCAAAAGATCCATTAATTGAATCTTGGTGACCACCTACAATGATCACTTCATCTGACTTACCTTTCAAAGTAAGAATAACGGAAGGCTGATCCCATTGAGAGTGAGCGAAAAATTCAACCGTTGCATCTGAGCGATTTTTTACAAGTTCTGCCCAAGTATCTTTGATCCAAGTAGCAGAGGCTTTACCGAATTCGCCTTTGTAATATCTATTTTTAAAGCTCGAAAGTTTTGTGATTGTTTGGAAAATATTTTCAGATTTCACTTCAGTTAAAAGTGGCTTAATTAAATTTTCCTGATCGAGGTTATAGTTTGCAAACTCGTTGTTCTTAGCAAACTTCTGCTCGCCTTCTTGACCTGCAAGAAGATCGTACGCTTCTGCCAAATCGTCATGAACCATGAATCCACCACAGCGATTAAAATTTCTATGCATAAACATAGAAAGCCATGGGAGTGCCTCTTCATCGATTTGAATAATAGAAATATTTCCTTCCGTCTGGATCGACTGCATACGTCTTCCGAAAGTTTTTTCAGAAAATTTTAATGCATCTGCATCGATTGTAATTGTCACTTCTTTAGAGGTTTGTGCAAAGGTAGGAGTAGCAATCATTGCTAGTGCTAGGATAAAGGCTTTCATGCGTTTCATAATTTAATCCTTAAAAGGTAATCATCCATGATTATTAATAAAAGTGTGAGACATTGATTTTGATTTGTCTAATTTTCTGTCCTTTTCTCTTCTTACTTCTTAGAATAATTTTTAGACTATTTAGACGGAGATTTTTTTATGATGGCCACTTGGTTAACTGAGACATTTAAAATTCGTTATCCCATTATTCTCGCACCGATGTTCTTAGTGAATAATAATAAGATGTTAATTGAAGCCGCTAAACACGGAATCATTGGATGTATCCCATCCCTGAACTATCGAACACCGGCTGAATTTGAGATCGCGTTAAAAGAATTAAACGTGGCCTGCAATGGAAAATTTGGGATTAATCTCATAGTAAACAAGTCAAATATTCATCTCAATTCACATCTTGAGATGCTTGAAAAAACTCCACCAGCATTCGTTATTACTTCATTGGGGTCCCCTGAAGAAACAATCAAAAGACTAGCTCCTCTTGGAGTAAAAATTCTATGTGATGTCGTAGATGTTGATTATGCAAAAAAAGTTGAATCACTTGGGGCCCACGCTCTCATTGCTGTTAATTCAGGTGCGGGGGGACATGCCGGAAATATTCCCCCTTCGGTTCTCGTTCCAATGCTTTTAAGAGAAACAAAACTCCCAGTAATATCTGCTGGTGGAGTTGGTACTGGAGCTGCTCTTCTATCTGCACTCGCTCTTGGAGCTGAAGGTGTTTCAATTGGATCACCTTTTATTGCAACTGTTGAATCTGGTGTCTCAGATGAATATAAAAAAGCCGTTGTTCAATATGGGGCTAAAGATATTGTGATGACGACCAAAATTTCTGGAACTCCTTGTACCGTCATTGCCACTGACTACGTAAAAAAAATTGGAACTCAACAAAACTTTATTGAATCGTTCCTCAATCAGAATAAAAAATTAAAAAAATATGCAAAGATGCTCACTTACTACAAAGGAATGAAGGCCATTGAAAAAGCGGCCTTCTCTGCAACCTATCAAACAGTTTGGTGTGCTGGACCTTCAATAGAATTTACGGAAAAAATAGAAAATGTTCAGACTATCATTGAAAGATTAGTAAGAGAGTATGAAGAAGCATTCGAAAAACTAATTAAAAGAAATAACTAGATCAAAGGGAACTTGATTTAACGGTCAAGCTCCCTACTTTAAAAAATTAATTTACGGTAATCCAAACATTATAGATTCCATGTTTTCTCACGAGACGATTGAAGAGATATCCGTTATCAGGATGGACTCTGATACAACCGTGACTTGCCGGAGTTCCTAAACGGCTCCAGTTCCCTCTTGTTGTACCATGAATGGCATATCCACCAGAGATAAAAACGGCATACGGCATGTTTCCTAAACCATTGTAGTCTCCGTCTGGATAACGTGTACTCGTATAACGATCATAAATTCTTCCATTCGGGTGACGATCAAAATCAGGAGTTGTGTATCCGGCCTTACCTGATGAAACTTTCCATGTATATGTCAGAACCCCATCGAGATAGAGATAGAGACGTTGAGCTCGCTTATCAACATCTGCCCAAACAGGACATGAGTTTCTATAACAAGTTGCCTTCAACATTCCTTCTAAATCAAACGGCAGAAAGGCCGACTTTCCAGTTTGTTTTTCATACTCAGCATCCATCTCTTTTAACTTCTGCTCAATATTGGGATCTGCTGGATTCAATTCATCAAGAATATTTCCGACACTTTCACCAGCATGAGCGTTCATCAAGGTGAGAGCGAACATTAACAAGAGTGCCTTCATTTCCAAATCTCCTTTTTGAAGTTATAGCTTTTCCATAGCTATAATTTTTATCACCCAAAAAAATTTCAGTGCAAAGACTGATTGAGACTAAGTCAGCACGCTATTGCTTGATGAAAATTAACTGGTTGGTGAAATTTTGTAGTGTGAAAAAGTAACTGATCATTCAATTCGGTGACAACTGGTCGTCCCATTCTACACGATACTTACCACTTAACACTAACTCAAACTGGCATTTTGACTGCACCTTCATGGAGCACAGGTTTAATAAACGTCCAACGACTCAACAAAGGAGCTTCAGTGAAGCATACGCAAAGATATACTCTGCTTTCATTTTTCTTTTCTTTTTTTCTTTTAATCATGAGTAGCCAGGTGCATGCATCGGGCGCAAAAAGACCAGACATCGGTACTGACACTGCACAAACTACAGAAATGGCCCCAACTGATTCTACTGGAACTGGAGCTTCTACTGGTACAGGAACAACTTATGAAGGACCAACATCAAATGCTTATTCGTATGTTGATCAAGAAGGAAAAGTTCCCAGGCATCTTCTAACTAAAGCTTTGAATTTTTTCGATCAAAACAAAGCGAAACTTACAAACCAAGACTACATTGTTGTCATCGATTATAAACAACATAATTCGAAAGAACGTTTCTATTTAATTGACATGGTTTCTGGTAAAGCAGAGAGCTACTTAGTTGCTCACGGAAAAGGTTCAGATCCAGGATTAAGTGGATACTCTACAAAGTTTTCGAATACCCAAGATTCTCTCATGACTTCACTTGGATTTTTTATCACTGGTGAAACATATTACGGGTCAAACGGTTTCTCTCTAAAACTCGACGGCCAATCGTCAACAAACTCCAATGCTCGTGCTAGAGCGATTGTTATCCATGGAGCTGAATACGTTACTCCAGGAGACATCATTGGAAGAAGTTGGGGATGTCCTGCACTTGAAATGAGATATCACGAAGAGATTATCGAAAAAATCAAAGGCGGAGCCCTCGTTTATTCTGGAGTCTAATCCTAGCGACGTGCTTCCTCGATCTCACAGTCGATGGAAGCATGTCCACTTTCCTTCCAATCTAAAACTGTCGTCAAACTTTTCTGATTATAATCTTTCACAGAATAGCTAAATGTTTTAATGTTCTGAGTTGGAACTTCAATACTGACAGAATTTAATTTTCCTTCAACAACTGTCCCCTCAAAAACAATTCCATTTTGCGAATGATTCACAGTGGCCATTGCCCACTCATCAACCGGTTTAGTGATTGAGTGCATTTGTCCTGCTGCTACAACGAGACAGCTCAATACGAAAGATGTCATTTATGACTCCCTGTTGGTGTTTATAAAACCCTAACAAGAATAGTCTCATTTGCAAAGCGTGCGTTTAAGGCAGGGCCTTACGGCCCCACCAAACGTGACATTTAAGCAGCTACTGTTGGGTAACAGTACTGTGTATTCCACTCATAACAAGGGTATTCTGGTCCATTTGGTTCTCTATCATCATCGTCATTGTCGTTGCATAGACAAAGGATAAGGATAACAGCGAGCAGAAGACAAAGCTTCACACCGATGCGCCCACCGGACCAGCTAGCACCATTTGCATATGTGCTGCTTAGTTTACTTACAACAAAAGCTCGTGTTTCTTCTGAAGACATTTTTGAATCGTTAACCGTTTTAACAATGGCCTCAACTTCTTTCTTCGTTTTTTCATCTTTGATTTTAGACATTGTGAAATCGATCAACTCTTCATTCGTCATGCCTTGCTTCTGCATTTCTGCAATATCTTTTTCAAACGTGTCTAATGAAGCATCAAAAAAAGCTTGGTCTTTTTGATCCCATTCTACATTGAGTGAAAAATTCAGGTTGTCAAAAGTGCGCGTAAGCTCCGCTGTTTTTGCAAGCGGAGTCATTGCTGAAACGTGAGTAAAAGCAGAGATCATTAACAGGGCCATAAATCTTCTTAGCATAATTTCCTCCCAGAAATTTCGTTTACGTGCGGAGTTTTTAATATAGGATTTCTCCGCTCGCAATTTGATTAATCAAAATTTTTTCTCAAGGAGCGATGATACTAATGCGACTATACACAAACAAAAAAGGAGCATCAAATGAACACTTTCACTCTCTTGCTGTCACTGACAATTTTTTTGTTTTCGCCAATGAGTTCTGCAGAAGTTTGGAAATCAACGAATGATTGGAATCAACACTGGGAATTAGAATACCAAAAATGGGTTCGTGAAAAACTCACAATCAATATTTTTAAGACTTCTAATGATCTTCTTTATGGAATTCGCACTGACTGCGCTGATGCCCTTTATGCCATCAGGATAAAATTCGCCTATGAAAACTCTCTTCCTTTCAAAATAAATGCTCCTGATGTTTTGAGAACTAAAATGAAATATTTTGGAAATGAAACTAGCATGTTTGACAACATTGTAGACGAAAGACAAAGAGTGAGAGCTTTCATTAATTTTATCAACGACGAAGCTGGTGTAAAAAATCTCATGCGAGATACCTTTCCGGTGAAAATCAAAAAAATTAATTCTGGAACTCTTTATTTAGTTGAATGGCAATTTTTAGGAATGGGAAAATATAATCAACATAGTTACATCATCAAAGGCCACGATTCAGACAAAAGTTTGATCTATTATTATTCAGATGCCCCTCGCAAGTTAAGAACTTTAGAAACCAATGTTGGTTATCCAAAATTTAACTTTGACTCTTCTCCATATGGATTCAGAAATTGGAAACAACCTCATCATTTAGAAATGAATGAAACCGAAATTAGTGAAGAAGATGGGTACAGCCGTGAACAATATGATGTCTTAAAGCGCGTGGGGAAAAAACAAGTTCTCCGCGAAATTGATCGCATAAGAAGATCTTAATTTTCCTAAAGAATTCTTGAGTTACGTGTAAAAGTTACATGAAGGGGGTGTACAGGCCACTAGAGTTAGATAAATAGATTTTATGAAAAAATTAACATCTATACTTTTAGTGGCCAGCCTATTAACCCCTTTTTCATGGGCAAATGATCAAATAGCCCAGGAAGCAAGTCTCTATCGGAACATGCGAGAGTCGCATACGATTTTGATTTCCGAGAATAAAGGGAATGAAATTTCCCAGCAATATGCTGGAACGAAGAAGTTCGAAAAAATAAGAACGATCGTTAATGATAGAAATATTAATCGTTGTGCCAGTCTCACAGTAAGCGCACTTAAAAAAACAGAACAAGATGTAAAAGAAGCCATCCTTGCACTCCGTTTGAATAATGATTTAGATGATGTCTCGGCCGGTTTACTTCTTAAGGCTTCCGAGCTCAATAAACGTCCGAAGCTCACTCTCGTTAGAAATGACTTAATGGCAGAAGATGAAGAGCGTGCTCTCGAATTGTTAAAAAAAGAAGTCGCAACAATTTATAGTAAAGGCGTATGTCCGGAAGATGCATACCGAAAATTGGCCTTCGCCTTTTTTGCAGACTCAGTAAAATTTAAAAAGAATTTCAAATTCATTCTCGAAAAAGGAAATGAACAAAGAATCCTCAATGATAAACTGTATGCAGATCTTGAATTTTTTAGGGCCAATAAAGTTCATGAGTGGCCAATCACTTTAAATGACTACGCTTCAACAATAGAAAAAATCAATAAGACTTTTCCAAATCGTAAGGAAGATTCGTCGGCCATGGTGACGAATATTGGTACATGGAAAAACAAAACATCTTTAAGATCGCAGCTGCATGAAAAATTTAATGGTACGCAAATCATTCTATTAGGTAATGTCATTAAAGATTTAAAACGAAGACTTGAGTCAAAAGACATCAACGTTCATATTGAATTTTCTGATGGTCCGACTGAAATCATATCCTTTTCTCCAATGGAAAAATTTCGTTTTATCCTCAAGCTACTCAGAAAAGAACTGGCGACTCTCAATAACGGCTCATTGCTAGGAGGACGCCAGGCCACCTATCGCGATCTCATCGTAGCCGCTTATGAGTTAGGTTATGTTTCATCTGTAGAGATCGAACAGCTCGCTTCACTTGAAGAAATTTGGAATCCACAGAAAACAACGAAAGAAAAAGTTATGTTTTGGGTAAAAATGTTCGGTGGAGTTGCTTCTGCTTTTCTACCACCACCATTTGGGTTTGTTTCTGTTCTTGCGATCATGGTTATTGATCAGCAACTTGCAGAAGCACCCGTTGATAGAGACTCTGACTTCAATCTTCTTTAAAAAGGTTTATTATGAAAAGATTACT
>CAMLRB010000193.1 GCA_946482295.1 uncultured Bacteriovorax sp.
GGGGCGAATAAACGAAATGAAAAACTTTTATCTCTCATTAAATTGGACGATGGCCGAACTCTTAAAAGCATTGCTCATAAAATTTTAGGTCGAGAAGATTTAGTTCGAATGGAGAATGTTCCTGAATCAGCTCGATTCGCAGAACGCTTCAAAAAAGATCTTTCTAAAATCAGCGAAGATTTAGACAACGTCATTATGTTCGATGATACGGCCAATTTCACACTACCCAACTTAGCAAGACAACAAGATCAAGTTTTTTTCATGGGAACTTCTTATTTACCGTTTGCCAGTTTTGATGAAGCTAGAAAACATGCAGGGGATTATATTCCCAAAACCTATGAAGCCTGGAAACTTGATCGCGAGCGCTTAGAACTGCTGAAAGAAGCTTTTAAAGAGTCTTATCAAGAATGGACGACATCAGGATCAAATAATAAGCTGATCGATTTTTTAAAGAGCAAAGAAGCCTTGCTTCGCTTTGATTCACATCAATGGACGGAGTACTCTAAGCAATTGTTTCAACGATCATGTTTTCATACCATGCGTGATTTTTTATAGGGCCAACCAGCCTACAGTTTGATTAAATTCCGATTCAAAATATTCAAACGAAGGTGCACTTTTTGGAAGTGTAATGTTAAGTCCAGTGTACTTTTCAGCTGAAGCCCCCATGGACTGAGTATAAGCTGAGAAAACAACAAAACGTTCTTCTGTCCCTGACATGACGACATCACTTGTTCGGATAAAAGTTTGAGGAGACGTAAGTGCTTTGTAAGTTTTAGGATCGGCCCAATACGAATCGAAACTTTTGACACCCGGAGCGTATGGAAGAACCATCAGTTTTTCTTTTTCTACTTGGAGTGCAGGCCAAGACTGTGACTTCGGTCCTGGTACGAATTGGTCCGCACTTATAAGATCGCTAAAAATCGAATCGATGAATTCTTTTTCAAAGCCATTTGTCCAGTTATTGAATCCAAAAACCAGAAGCGCATTGGGAATGGGCGGAGTCATTTTCAATCGTGGATTTGTTTTAAGTTTTCTTTGCGAATCAATACTCAATAGACGAATGAGTGAAGTAAGTGTTTTATCAGCAGAAGAGTTCTTGTTTGCTTTTCTCACTAATAATAGAAATTGGCCAAGATCAATAAGAGAGCGATTTTCCATCGAATATTTTTTCTTTAGCTCTGTTAGGATATTTTTTTGCACAACTTCGGGAAGTTTTTCAAAAATCTCTTTGCTTGAGCGAAGGAGAGGGAGAACTTCATCCCATTTATTGTTATCAATGATAGAAATTGTCGCCGAACTAGTCGAGACGTTAGTTCGTTGAGAACCTTTCAACAAGTAGGAGTATGATTCAATAAAACTTTTGGCCAGAAAAAGTGCAGCACTTTTTGGTGACTCTAAATCTGGAAGCATATTTATAGTTTCAAAAGGAAGACCTGAGGTGAATTCTGATTCTTGAGAGGCAAGGGTATAATCGGCAACAGACTTCACTTCATGCAGAAATTCAGTGTTTCCCATAAAACACGAATCGAGCCATAAAATATCAAGCTTGACTCCTAAACTTGTGAGAAGTGATTTTGCTTCAACAAGGGGGAGTTCTGATAAACCTTCTGAACCCTGACCATGTCCATAAATGATAAGAAGCTTTTTAGATTGAGCTGATTGAAATGCAGTTTTTAAAAAGTTTTGTAGATTTTTTCGTTCAGTTTTTCTGAATTGCCCCTGAATCGAAATCGAACCAGCATTATTGGCAAGTAGTGAGTTGAGGTTTATTTTTTGAGTGCCACGAGGCGAGTAAGAGAAAGTTGATTGAGGCATTTCACGATAAAGAGAAAGATTGATGTCTTTAATATTTGAAATGCGGGCGAGCTCCATCACATTGCGATCAATGTCTCTTTGAAATTCCTGTGAGTCTGATGGTGCATTCTTACCAAAAAAAAGAACAGCAACATCCCACTTCACACCTGCTGAAACATCAGCAATTGTGAAGCAGAATGCAACTATTAAAGCGAATAGATTACTTAATGGCCTTAGGCTTTTCATTGTCTTCATCACCGTTAACACCGAACAGATTGTCTGAATCCACTTGTTTAGCAAGAGTTTGGTAACTTACAAATCCCGCACCCGTTGCAGCATATCCTAAAGCTTTTTCAAGCGCGATTCCGATGGCCTTATTTGAATCTGGCATCACATGAAAATATGTTGAAAGACCGTTTGTGAAAATATCGAGTTTCTTTGTTCCATTCGGATCTTTCGCTGTTACTTTACGCTCAAAGTACATCTGGTTGTAGTACTTATAAGATGTACAACTATCGAAGAAGAAAATTTGGTAACGTTTTGTATTGAACTTAATTTTTTCACCAAGGCTATATTCCACAGAATCAAGATCTAAGTGTCCGCCTAAACCGGAGTGGCCACCGTAAATCATCACTGAAGCATTTTCGATAGCATCTTTGTAAAACCAGTGGAAAGCTAATGAATCTTCATCAATTCCCGATGGACCAAAGAAGAAACGATAAACGATTTTCCCTTTTTGAAGGGTTTCTACGAATGGAAGATCTCCATTCACAGTTTTGGCAACTTTTGCGATTTCAGTTTTAGTCCAGATTTTTGGCATGTATCCTTTTGCCAAAAGGTGTGTACGAATCACGCGGTAGTTATCAGCGTTGATATCGCTGCTCTTAAGAGGATTGCGCTCTTTTTCCGGATCATCCATTCCGAAGAGAACGTGAACAGTGATGTTACCGTTTTCATCCGGAAGATTGTGGTATTCAGGATAAGAAAGAGCTGTGTTTTCGTATCTTTCAATTTTTGCTTTAACGACGAGATAGTCTTTGCCGGCCTTCAACTGACAACCAGACTGCTCTGGATTCCAGAAATACCAGAAGTCGCCTTCAGATTGGTAGTGATCATCTGTACACGGATTATATTCACCAACCATCGCCGCTTCGTAAATTGTCGAAGGATTGACCGGAAGAACGATGTCATATGTTTTTGTCGGACCGTTTTCTAAAACAATGTTTCCATCATACTTATAAGAAATCGTGATAACGTTTCCTTTTCTCGAAGCGACTTTGATCTCCGAGATGACGTGATCACCTTTTGGAACAGCACTCGCATCAGCAAATGACATTGGTCCAATCGAATGTTGAACTTGCTCTTCAATAACTTTTCTAAGCGTTTTTTCAGTTGGATTTTTTGACGTTGTTACATGTTGAACGACACCATCATAAGTCATGCGAGCTTCAGTTGAATTTGCACCGACGTAAAGTTTCTTTTCGTTTTTTCTTTGATAGTTTTGAGCATAGGCACTTGCTGAGACGCTCGCTACAACCGCGCAAACGATGAGTTTTTTATAATTCATTGATGACTCCCTCTTCAATTAAAATGCTTTGAGGGCAGATATACCATCAATCCGGACAGGGGAGGGACGCACTGTAAAATTTATAAACTAGGTCTTAGAGGTAAGCTGTCCGCAAGCAGCTAGAATATCACTTCCTTTCGTTGTTCTCACAAGAGTGTGGAGCTTACGAGCGACGAGAAGGGTCTTAAAACCGTCCACGTCTTCTTTAGAAGGACGTTCAAAGGCACTGCCGGGAAATGGATTGAATGGAATAATATTGATCACGGCCTTGAGGGGGGTAAGAAGTCTTTGAAGTTCATCAGCATCTTCCACACGGTCGTTAAGATTTTTTATAAGGAGATATTCAAAGGTAATGAACTGGCCAGGCTTAAGGCCTTTTTGAACCTCAGCGAGTTCTAGAAAAAGGTCTTCCAGTGGCCAATGATCGTTGATCGGAATTAGTTTTTTTCTTGTTTCGTTAAAGGGCGAATGCAAAGAAAGGGCGAGATTGACCTTCGGAAATTGTGAAAATTTCTTCAAACCTGGTAAGTGACCGGCGGTAGAAAGGGTGATTTGTTTTGGCCCAATTCCCAACCCAAATGGTTCAATAAAAATCTCGATTGCTCTTTTGACAGCTTCAGCATTATGTAAAGGTTCACCTTGTCCCATAAAAACTATGTTTGGTGTAAAAGTGTGATGCGGGTAAATATCGCGAAGATAATTCCAGGCCACCATATATTGGCCGACTATTTCTTCTGGTCCTAAATGTCTTTTGAGGCCTTGAGTTCCTGTATAACAGAAACTACATTTCATGGCACAACCAACTTGAGTTGATAGACAAACAGTAAACTTCTTATGAAAGGGAATTAAAACGGTTTCTACTGTCTGTTCGTCTTTGAATTTCATAAGGAACTTGATCGTTCCATCATCACTTTTTAAAACTTGGTCAATGCTCGGGAGATCCACAGTAAAGTGGTCGTTTAAAGCTTCAGTGAGTTTAATCGAAAGCTGGTTTTTAATTTTTTTTCTTTTATAAACGTTTTGCAGAATCAATGGAGCGAGTGAATCGGCCATTTGACGAGATTTAAGAAAAATCTGAAGGTCTTCTTTTGTTTTGCTATAGAGAGAAGGTTTTAGGGACATTTATTCTCACCCAATGGATAGTTGCGAATTCTTACCATAATAATTTAAGATAGGTCTATGGAAAAATATCTCCTCATCGTAGACGATAATCATGAAATTGTTGAAATTGTATCAGAAGTCCTTGAAGGTCTTTTTGATAAAATTATTTCTACCTCCACGGTAGATAAAGCTCAGGATCTCCTTGATAAACATCATTTTCAGTTTGTTATCTTAGATATTAATCTTGAAGGCCGTAACGGGGCCGAAGTAATAAAGTATCTAGTTGATCGGCCAGAAAATCCGAATAATAAATCTTCATTTGTTATTGTAAGCGGTATTATCAATCCAGATTTTATTCAAAGAAATGCTCAGCGATTTGCGGGTATTCTCATGAAACCTTTTGAGCATAGTGAACTACGACAAATTATCCTCAATGTTTTGGCCGGTGAAAAGAAAGAAGAAGTAGAGCCTGTTTCAGAGCAAGCTTCACTCGATGATGTGCCAACAGTTAAATGTGATCTTCCGTTTCCAATTGTTCAGTTAGAACAAAGAGTGGAAAAGGTGCTTGACCAAGTTAAAAAAAATACAAAATTGAAGCAACTTTTTAACTCTATGAAAATTGATCGCACTGCCAACAATTACATTCTGACCCATATTGGTATGGTGATTAATATTTCAACAGGCATTTCTATCCAAATGCAGTGGAATACAGATAAAACTTTAGAGAAGTTTGTCTATGCAGCTTATCTTCATGATATGGCCATTCACAATCGTCCAGATCTTGCCAAAATAAGTAGTAAAGAAGAATTAGAAGAATTGAAGCCGACACTTTCTCCACAAGATTATAAACTCGCGCTTGAGCATCCTTTGATTGCAGCGAGAACGCTTGAAGACATGCGTGAAATCCCACCAGATGTTGAAATGATTATTAGACAACATCATGAACTTCCCAAAGAGAATGGTTTCCCGATGGGAATCTCCCACTTAAAGATCGTTCCTCTTTCAACAGTCTTTATAGTTGCTCACGATATGACCGATTACATTCTGAATAATCCTAAATGGACGATTGCTGAATATCTCAATAAGGCAAAAATTAAATTCAAAGGATCGCATTTTCAAAAAGTTCTTTCTTCATTGAATGAAATCAAATAATGAAAATCGATTCCCATACTCATAGCGTTGGTGTTCATCCTGCTCTAGTAATGGGTAAACAAGCACTCGGCATTCACCCATGGGAACTACAAAAAACTGTTTCACTTCAAGCAATAAGAAAGAGACTCGATCAACTCATGGACATCAATCCTCAACTCATGGCCATTGGAGAATGTGGTTTGGATAGGTCGCGTGCAGATCTTGTTTCTATGCAAGAACAGTTAACTGTACTTGAATGGCATTTCAATGAAGCAAGAAAAAAGAATTTACCCTTAATTATTCATTGTGTGCGTGCACACTCGGATCTAGTGGGGTTACTTAAGAAAAATAAAATTCAGCAAACAATTATGTTGCATGATTTTAATGGGAATGAATTTCAGATAAGAGAATATTTGAAGTTCGATGTCTATTTTTCGCTAGGGAAAAGAGGCCTAAAAAACATTGAAAAAGTGCCATTTGATCGTCTTTTACTTGAAACCGATGACCAAATTGAGATGTCGCTGGAATTGCTTTATACAAAAGCTTCGATGGTCTTAGGAGTTTCAATGGATCAGTTGGAAAAACAAATAGAAGAAAATTTTTTACGCTTTTTTAGTAAGTCTCACAATGTTCGTGCCGCGGACTTCATCAAAAATTTCAGCGCTTAACTTCCATTTTTGTCTTTCAATAAGTTTTTTCCACTCAAAAAAAAGATCTCGACCGTGATGACTCCCTGGTCTTACTAAAACAAACGCATGTCCGTGTGGTTTTAGTCCATAATGAATCGCCGAACACAATTGTTCAAAATCACTGTCGATGAAAAAACGGCAGCGATTCTTGAATTCATTTGGTGAAAGCAAACCTTCGCCCAAAAAAAAGTAGGGAGGGTTTGAGAGAATAAGATCATATTTTTCTTTAAACTCAGGAAAGTGATAAAGTTGAGCATAATTCAAGAGATGAAATTTGAAATCCTTCGCTTGGGCACCGATCATTTCGATGTTGCGATTGAAATAGTCTTCATAGAGACTTTGAACTTCCACAAAATCGATATGGGAGATTGTCTTCTGATGAAAAGAGAGTTCCATTCCGATCACTCCGCAACCAGCACAAAGATCCATCGCTTTAAGTGCACTGATGGACTCAGGGCCGTAGTGGGAATTGAGAAAGGTACTTACCCTCTGGGCCAAAAAGACCGAATCAAGTGAGAAGCGATAAGCATCCGGCTGATGATAATCATAGCTGTAAAAGGAATTCTCAGAATTTTTGCTCATTTCATTTTTATTCAC
>CAMLRB010000194.1 GCA_946482295.1 uncultured Bacteriovorax sp.
ATGGAAACATTTGGGGCGGACGCTTTAAGACTTTATTTGATCAACTCGGGTCTAGTGAAAGGTGAAGAACAACGCTTTACTGATACGGGTGTTAAAGACATGGTAAGAAAAGTTCTTCTTCCATGGCAGAACTCTTTTAAATTTTTCCAGACGTACGCTGAAGTGGATGGATGGTCTCCTGTTAAAAATTTCAAAACAAGTGACAACATTGTTGATCGTTGGTTGATTTCAAATCTTCAAACACTCAAGAAGAACATTGCTTTTGAAATGGAAGAATACCATCTCTATAACGTCGTCCCTGCTCTCTTCACATTTATTGAAGATCTGACAAACTGGTACATCCGTCTTAATCGTCCACGTTTTTGGGGCGAAGGTTTAACGGATGACAAATGTGCCGCTTATTCGACTCTCTATACGGCCCTCAGAGAACTAACACTTTCAATGGCCCCATTTGCACCATTCTTCTCGGAACACGTTTTCCAGGAATTGCGCAAAATGAATCCAGCTGAGAAAGAATCTGTTCACCTTTGTGACTATCCACTCCCGGTTGATTACCTCATCAACAAAGACCTGGAAGTAGCGGTAGATCGTATGCAACAGATTATCTTGCTAGGACGCCAAAAGCGTAACCTCGTGCAGATTAAAGTTAAGACTCCGCTAAAACGTTTAACGATCATTCATAAAGACCAGCATCTTTTAGATGAGATCAAAAAGCTTTCTGAATACATTCAAACTGAGTTGAACGTGAAGAACCTGGAATTCTCAACAGAAGAATCTAAGTTCATCAAACTCTTCGCGAAAGCAAACCTCCCTGTACTTGGGAAAAAGCTTGGCAAGGACATGGGGAAATACAAAGGGATTATCGAAAAGCTCGATGCTACGGCCCTTACAAAACTTGAAGAAGATGGCTCTCTCCTGCTCGATGGAATCACATTCTATCCTGAAGAGATTCTCATTTTCCGTGAAGCTAAAGAAGGAACGCAAGCAATGAGTAACCGTTTCATCTCAATCGATATGGACACAGTTCTGGATCCTGAATTGATTGCTGAAGGACTTGCCCGCGAAGTGATCAACCGTATTCAAAAATCTCGTAAAGATTTAAACTTCAACGTTGGTGATCGTATTCACGTCGAATTTAACGGCTCTCCGGAGCTTGTTGAGGCAATTACAAAGTTCAAAGATCATATCGCCAGCGAAACACTTGCATCGTCTTTAACGAAGGGTGATGCTGGTCTCGATTTAAGCTACGAAGTCGATGATTATCAATTGAAGCTAGGATTGAAAAAAGCATAAAAAAAGGGAGCTTAAAGCTCCCTTTTTTATTTTCATTTAAATTTTTTTAAAAAATTAGTTAATTGTAACAATACATTCAGCAATTTCTGCGCGACGATCACGGTTTACTGTTACTGATTCTTCAACTACAACATAAAGTTTTTTCTCATCAACAATAAAAGTACGGATGATTCTTTCAACACTTGATGAACGGGTATCATCAATCGTTACGTATTCGGTTTGAATGAATTCTTTTCTAAAGTCAGTAAAGAAAAAATCAGAACCATCTTTAATGATTTTGAAAATTGTAGTGTCCTTATTTGTGACACGAACATAGGCCGATCTAACTGGGTACTCAACTTCACTTACAGTTACTGCACAGCCGTAACCTTTGTGAGTTCCAAGAGGTAGTACAGAGAGAAGTGAATCAACAGCTCCTAAATCATGTGCAGATGCAGTCAAAGTCAAAAGTGAGAATGCGATTGCGATTAAACTTTTCATTAGTGGCCCCCTTAAATATGCCCACAACCTATCAAAGAGGCCTTTTGTAGTAAAGAACTATGACCCCTTTTTACAGGGAGATTCTCTCTAAATCTTCCACTTTGGAGATCTCTAAAAACTCTCTAACTCCATGATTTTCCATCACTTTCCTCAGGTCTTCCAATAAGTTTAGGTTCGTGAGTACAAAAACTGAAACTTTCACGCCCGAATTTGAATCGCTTTTAAAATTTTTAAGTAGCTCTTCAAGCTCATTCATCTCTTGATTCATAATTTTGGAAGGTCTAAACCCTTCGGCCATTAAGGCCTTAACAAGTTTTAATTTTTCAATATCGGCCAGAGAGTATAATCGGTCGCCTTTTGAATCGCGGGCAGGCCTGGGAAACGAATAACGACGCTCCCACATTCTGAGAAGATATTTACTAAAACCCGTCTCTTTTTCCACAACGTTAATGGGAAACATACTTACCTCGCTTTTTCATAAACTATTTGCACAACATCTATTTTTTTTGAGCGAAATCCGGCCTCGCAATAAACGTAATAAAAATCCCAGAGCTTCAAAAAAGATTCATCGAAACCAATTCGGCGAACATCTTCGATATTCGAACTGAATTTTTGTCGCCAGATTTGAAGTGTCCGCGCGTAGTCGAGACCAAAGTTGAAAAAATCTTTCACTTGCAATTGATATTTATGTCCAAACTCCTTAAGAACTTTTGGTGCCAGTAACATTCCACCTGGAAATATATATTGTTGGATAAAGTCGGTTGATTGGCGGTAGTGATCGAAATGTTCGTCATCCATCACAATGGATTGAATCATGACTTTTCCACCTGGTTTCAATCGTTCCTTGAGAACTTCAAAATAAGTGTTCCAGTATTCCTGTCCAACGGCTTCTATCATTTCTATAGAAACAATATGATCATACACTCCGCGTTCATCACGATAATCACAAAATTTAATTGTGATCAAATCTTCAAAATTGAGCTTGGTAACTAATGATTGGGCATGATTAAACTGCTCTTGAGAGAGGGTCAGGCAAGTGACTCGACACCCAGATTGCATGGCCGCCATTGTCGCAAAGCCCCCCCACCCACATCCGATTTCTAAAATATGATCAGTGTGTTTCAATTCAAGTGTATCAATAATTCGTTGATATTTATTCTTCTGAGCGCTCTCTAAAGTTTCATCTTCATGCTTAAAAATGGCCGCTGAATAGGTCATGGTAGAGTCTAGCCACAGCTGATAAAAATTATTTCCGAGATCATAGTGGGCCTGAATATTTTTTTTACTTCCCGTTTTTGAATTTCGGTTGAAATAGTGTCTGGCCTTGTAGAAAAGCATCCCTAAAGCTGTACCTTTAAAGCCTTTTTCCAGAGCTTCCTGGTTTTCCAGACAAAGCAAAAGAAGCTCGGCCATATTTGGTGAATCGAGCCATCCATCGCGATAGGCTTCGGCCAATCCTATGTCACTGGCCGAAAGAATTTTGGCGTAAGCTCGAGCATCTTTGATATTGAGCTCTGCGGTTCTGCCACTTTTACTACCCTTAAAAATTCGGGCATGCCCATTTTCAAGTGTTACATTCAACTGCCCTTTTTGAAGTTTAGAAATGAGTTTCAAAAAAAGATTTCTTCTTACTGTATTAAAGATCATAGACGGACCTTCGTTAAAGTTGGTGTTATTGGTTGTGGACGTTTATAAAAAGTGGCTTTTTTAAAAAAAAGCCTTAGGGCCTGCCAATGAATGCGTACCATCACCATGATGTTCATAAGTGGATAACTAAAAAACAATTTCAACAAAATGGTGTCATTAAAATCGTGTTCCTGTGTTTCAGTGACAGAACTTTTAAAGAGACACGATTCTTGATTCTCATAGTAATCGATGTGCGTTTTCAACTGAGAAAAATGAAACTGATAAAATCCTTTTCGATCAAAAAAAGGAGAGACGTGAAATTCTTTTGAGCAAATGGCAGATGTTTCATCCATAAGGTAAAAGTGACGATCACCAAAAGTATTATTCACCTCTGCGAGGATGCCTTCTAATTGTCCATCGGGTTTATAGATTTCCCAAAAGCTTACGGGATTAAAGACATATCCTAAAATGCGAGGAAACGTCTGGAGGATAATTTCGCCCTCGGCTTTTAATCCTGCAGCTCGAACGTACATTCGAATTGATTCATCAAGTTTTTGACTTTGACCATCGAGGTAATCGCTATAATAGAAAGAAAAAAGATTAAAGCGGTTGATGGAAAATAACGAACATTGCAACTGATCTAATTTTGACAGTGGAAATTTTAAAAAGAAAACTTTATAGCGAAAGCTGTGTTTGAAAGGCTTAAGCCTTTCGTGCCAGACAATTCCTTCTCGCAGCCAATTTTTTACCATGGAATTTTCACTCCTAGTAGTTTAGCTACCGCCATTCCCGATTTCAGTCCATCTTCATGAAAGCCGTATCCGCTCCACGCTCCGGCGAAGTAACTATGATTTTTTCCCTGGATCGAATGTAAGAGCGATTGTGAATCAATACAAGCTTGATCAAAAACAGGGTGATGATATTCGATCTTCTGAATGATTTTATTTTTTTCTGGCGCCACATACGGATTAAGTGTGACAATAATGGGTTGGTTAAAGGGAAGTGGCTGGAGTTTATTAATAAGATAACTCACACAAACTTCACTTTTATTTAATCCATCTTTCTGAGAAAGATAATTCCAGGCCGACCAGACGTCTTTATTTTGCGGAAGAAGCTTTTCATCCCAATGTACATAAGCAGTATTCGGCTGATAACGAACAGGAGTCAAAATTTTACTCTCTTCATCTGTTAAGTCTTTAATCATGGCCACAGTTTGATCAGCATGAGCGGCAAAGATTATTTTATCGAACACGTATTCAGCTTTTTCTGTACGAACGCTGACAGAGTCTCCTCTCGTTACGGCAATCACTCGTTCATTGAGATGAATATTCGCTAAACTTTGGGCCATTTTTTTGACGTATTCACGCGAGCCATTTTTAACAGTCCGCCAAACAGGTCGTCCTTCAACTTGCAAAAGTGAATGATTGATACAAAATTGCAGAAATGTTTCAGCGGGAAATTTCAACATTTCTTCAGTGGAAGTTGACCAGATAGCGGCTCCCATTGGGATCAAATACCAGTCACGAAATTCACGAGAGTATTTTTTTTCTGAAAGTAATTCACCCAAACTTAATTGATGCTCGCGAGAGTATCTTAGGTTCACACGCGCTTCTTTATTGAATTTCAGAATATCAAGAATCATTTTCCAGAATGAAAACTTAAAAAGATTTTTCTTTTGGGAGAAAACAGTGAAAAGGTTTGTTCCTGCCCACTCCAATTTTTTTTCATCGAGGCGAACACTGAAAGTCATATCTGTTTCAACAACTTCAACATTCAAAAAGTCAAAAAGAGCTATGAGTTGAGGATATGTCTGAGGATTGTGGACCAAAAATCCAGTGTCTACAGGATGAGTAATTCCTTCCAAAGTCACTTCAATGGTATTGGAATGCCCACCTAAGTAATTTGCGCTTTCAAACAAAGTAACATCATGGCCTGCGCGCTGACAGAGCCAGGCGGCTGAAAGACCAGAAATACCAGAACCGACAACTGCAATTTTCATTATAAAAACCTCTAGATCTTTATAATGCGAATCTGATCAAGTCTCTCTAAGACAAGATTTAGACAACGGCTGTCCAACCGCTGTCAACAATAAGTCTAACCTTGAGAGCGTTGAATTTATTCAATCATCTGGCAAGAGATTGAATTTCTGGAATGAGAACTGTGAACGTTGATCCTGCACCAAGCTCACTTGCAACGAGGATTTCGCCGTGATGAGATTCTACAATTTGCTTAGAGATAAAAAGACCAAGTCCTAAGCCACTAATGTTTTCATGCGAGATTGCCCTCTCAAAACGTTCGAAAATTTTTGACTGCATGTTTGAATTAATTCCCAAACCAAAATCACGAACAATTAATTCTGCTTTACCATTTTTTGAATCAACAGTGATATGGATAGGACTTCCATCGCCATACTTCATGGCATTCGTCAGGAGATTAGTTACGACTTGCTCAATTCGAAATAAATCGGCCATGATCATAGGTGAAGCCTTGATTTTTACCTCTGTCTCACAACCATTGATTTTAAACTGATCAGAAAAGCGATCTATAACATCACTAACAACCATTCCTAGATCGACAGGGCATTTATCCATTTGTAGTTTTCCCGCCTGAATACGAGAAACATCCAAAAGATCATCTACCAACTTTGTCAGGCGATCGACTTGATTTATCGATGTATCAAAAACTTTGCGGAATCGTTCTGGTGAAAGATTTTGAGTTGATTCTGGTCGAATTGATCGTTTCGCTAACTGGAGCTGAAGCTTTAATGCAGTTATTGGTGTTTTTAATTCATGTGAAGCGATCGAGAGAAATTCATCCCTCGCCATAATGGCCTGCTTTAAGGCTTCTTCCGATTCTATTTTATATTTTTCCTGCTCTTCATTTTCAATCGCAAGCGAAATTTCTCGAGCGGCATCTATAAGAAAATTTTTGTAATTATCATCGAAGCGAATGATCGGAGAGAGACCAATGACTAGAATTCCCCTACTCTCCTCATTCTCTGAACGCTTCAGAGGAATAGCGATAGAGTTTCCATGGGGAAGCAATTTGGGTTCTGATTCAGACAAGTGTTGAAGCCACTCGTTGGCATCAATTTTTTCTTCACCTATATTGCCCATCAACCTTAACGAATTATCTTTTTCTTTAAGAAACAAACATGCGTAGCGAATATCATTGGAATTTTGGGCAAGAACATCAAGAATGTCATTCATGCCCACCCAGCCCGAAAGAGGAAGCATAGTTAAACGTTTTAAAGTATCAGACCTGCGTTCTTGTTGAATGTTCTGAGTAACTTCTTGAACCAGTTGTAAAATTCCAGCTATCTTGTTGTTGCAATCACGAAGAGGACTGAATGAAAAAGTAAAAAAAGATTCTTCCGCAAATCCATTTCGGGTTGTGATGATAAATGATTTCTTTTCTTCTTCAGTTTCCAGAATGTTTCCGTTGGAATCTAAAAGCATC
>CAMLRB010000195.1 GCA_946482295.1 uncultured Bacteriovorax sp.
ATCTTTGGCCAAAAGAGCAGCATAAACTTCCTGGTTGAAAGACCCATGCTTTTTTTTCTCTTCCGCCATGATCGACTGAACTTTAGCATAGTCAGCTGTAAACTCATCTCTCAATGAAGGTCCGCCCATGGATTGATAATAAATAAAATAGGCAGTTGAAAACGCAATACTTGCCCAAAAAATAAAATTCCACCAAAAAGGTAATGGGTGATTTAATTCTTGAATACCATCGTAACTGTGATCTAGTAATAATGGTTTTTCATCGGCCTCTACATGTAACTCTGTTTTTTGATCTTTCATATATTAATTTCCTTCTTATATTTTTTTGGGCTGATCATTGAGTGGAATGAGCGAAGCCGCATCATACATTTCTTTATTACCTTTACTGTAGGTCCAAACAGCGTAACAAAAAAAACAAACGACAAATAAAATGAGGGCAGCAACTGAGAGCAGTGGTAGATCCCAATTAGCTAATACGGCCTGTTTCATTTTTCCTCCGCATTTTTGAAGTCAGATCCAATTCTTTGCATGTAAGCAATGAGAGCAACAACTTCTTTATCACCAATTTTTTCAGATACCCCAGCTGCGACAAGAGTTGTTTTAATGCTTTCAGCTTGTGCTTGAGCATTGACCACAGCATTTTTGATTTCTTCTGGAGAGTAAGGAACGCCTAGAGTTTTCATGACTTCCATTTTCTTCTCTAAAGTAGAGTAATCAGTTTTGTTGTTAAAGAGCCAAGTGTAGCGAGGCATGATAGAGCCTGCAGTAACTTCACGAGGATCCCAGAAGTGACGGTAGTGCCACATGTCTGGGTACTTGCCACCAACACGAGCGAGGTCTGGACCAGTTCTTTTTGATCCCCATTGAAATGGGTGATCGTAAACGAACTCAGATGCATCAGATGCTTTACCATAACGAAGTACTTCGTGGGTCATTGGGCGCACAGTTTGAGAGTGGCAAAGGTAACAACCTTCACGGATGTAAACGTCACGTCCCAGAAGTTCAAGTGGGGTATATGGTTTAATGGCCGAATTCTTCACAATGTATTTTGGTGCCATGATCGATGGAACAATTTCAATCGCTGAACCAACAAGAATAGCGATTAAAGAAAGGACCGCAAAAATCATTGGCATCCCTTCTAGTGATCTATGTGCAGATGCCCCGTGTTCAATTGAATGTTCATCAAGCGCATAAGCCTCAAGTTTTTCTTCTTCTCCAACAAAACCTTTTTTAGCTGTTTTATAAAGGTTGTAAGCAAAGATAATGAATGAAATGAAAACAAATGTACCACCGATTGCTCTCAACCAATACATAGGGACAATTTTTACAACTGTTTCAATGAAATTTGGATAAACAAGTTTTCCAGATGCATCCATCGCTCTCCACATAAGTGATTGTGTGATACCTGCGATCCACATAGAAACGATATAAAATACAAGACCGATCGTTGCGAGCCAGAATTGAATGTTCGCAAGTTTTTTTGAATAGAGTTCTGTATTCCAAAGTTTTTCAACCATGAAGTAAAGAATCCCAGCTATGAGCATATAGTTCCAGCCAATCGTTCCGGCGTGCACGTGGCCAGGAATCCAGTCAGTAAAGTGAGCAATAGCGTTTACAGATTTAATTGAAAGTAATGGACCTTCAAAAGTCGACATACCATAGAAAGTAAGGGCCATGGCCATGAAACGAAGACGAGGATCAGTACGAACTTTATCCCAAACTCCACGTAGAGTAAGAAGACCATTGATCATACCACCCCAGCTAGGCATCCAAAGAGAAATTGAGAAAACCATTCCGAGTGTTTGGGCCCATTCTGGAAGAGTTGTATAGAGAAGGTGGTGAGGTCCTGCCCAGATGTAAATGAAAACAAGTGACCAAAAGTGGATGATTGAGAGTCTATAAGAATAGACTGGACGATTGGCCGCTTTAGGAATGAAGTAGTACATCAAACCAAGAAAAGGTGTTGTTAGAAAGAATGCAACTGCATTGTGTCCGTACCACCACTGAACAAGAGCATCTTGCACACCTGCATATACTGAATAAGATTTAAAAAATGTTACTGGCAACTCTAGTGAGTTAATGATGTGAAGAACAGCTACAGTTAGAATCGTTGCAATGTAAAACCAGATGGCCACGTATATGTGGCGTTCGCGACGACGAAGAATGGTTCCGAAGAAGTTAACGGCGAAAACAACCCAAATCAAAGTGATTAGGATGTCGATCGGCCATTCCAATTCAGCGTACTCTTTACCCGTTGTAATCCCTAGGGGAAGAGTGATTGCTGCTAAAACGATAACAAGCTGCCATCCCCAAAAGTGAATTTTAGAGAGGAGATCGTTGAACAATCTCGCTTTTAATAATCGTTGGTGGGAGTAGTAAATACCAGCAAAAATCGCGTTTCCGCAAAAAGCAAAAATGGCCGCATTCGTGTGGAGTGGACGAAGACGTCCAAATGTTACCCATGGCAGACCGAAATTTAATTTCCATTCTGCAAGTTGGAAGGCGATCGTGATACCCAATAGCATGGCCACGACACCCCAGATGACAGTTGCAATAAAAAACATTCTGACGATGTGATCGTCATAGGAGAAGACTTCTGGCTTTCGATTACTCATTTTACTTCCTTTTCGTGATCGTTGTTCGTTTTATATTTATCCTCTAATAGCATTCTTAAACTTGGCGTATCTAAATCATCGTATTGTCCTTTAAAAATCATCCAAAAAAAGCCGGCCACAAAAAATGAAGCCAGCAGGATGGAAAGTGGAATAAGTAAAGTTATGACTTCCATAATGTCCTCAATTTTTTAGTTCCTATTAGAACCGATACGGCAACTGTTAATGAACTTACTGGCATTATTATGGCCGCAACGAGAGGAGAAATCACACCAGCAAATGTTGCAATCACTGATAATGAATTATAAAGGAGAGAGAGAACAAGATTACGCTTGATCACTTTCATTGTTTCTTGAGAAAGAACGATAAGATTTCTCAGGGGAACAAGTCCAGGATTAGTCAGGTACACATCACAGGCCTTGAGAGAAATATCCATAGCGCCTAAAACTGCAACACCGACATCAGCGTGCTTGAAAGCAATGGCATCATTTGCTCCATCACCAATCATCAGTGTTTTTTTATGATCAGCGATGATTGCGGCCTTTGATTCAGGTGTACAGTGACTATATATTTCCGAGAGATGGAATCCATTTTGTATTCCGATTCTTTCAGTAATGGCCTTCGAATCTCCACTCAACATTTTAAGATTGAGTTTCATTTTTTTGAGTTCGACAAGAGTAGGAAGTGAATCAGAACGAACAGAATCATTCAGACTAAAATGAGCAATCACTTTGCTCTCAGCAAAAATCTTATTTTCTTTAATAGCGTAGTTGATGCCGTCAATTTGACCTTCAATACCAACTCCTAAGATTTCTCTATAATTACTAACGGCTAAACGATTAAGTTTATTTCCACTTTTTTCCACAAAGCGCATTAGGGCCTTAGCTGTAGGATGCATTGAGTTTGCTTCTAAGTTGAAGACTACATCAAAGATATCGTGTTTTGTGTTTTCAGTGATAGTGAAAGAATTGATATGAGGTTGTCCGTGAGTAATTGTTCCCGTTTTATCAATGAAGATATTCTCAACTTGAGCGATTTTCTCAAGGGCCTCATCACTTTTAATAATGATTCCATTTTGAGCAGCTTTACTGAGTGATCGATAGAAAGCGAGGGGAGTGGCAATCGCTAAAGCACACGGGCATGTCACTATGAGAAGGGTCATTGCTGATAAAAAGGCACTGTTTATACCACTCCCTGGAAGTCTGATCATAAATAGTACAACACTTAAAAAGCAAATAACGACCACGAAAAGTTTTGCGATTGTATTTGTCAGTTGGGCCACGGGTGATTTTAAGGACCAACCTTGTTCAACCGTTTTCAGAATTTTACCAAGTTTTGTTTGTTGTCCAGTCACTTCAACTTGCATGATGAAATCATGTCCAAGATTGATGGCCCCTGAATAAACGTCTTCTCCCTCACGAACCTCAAGCGGCTGACTTTCACCTGTCAGAAGAGAGTTATTAATTTTCGATTGTCCGCGAACGATTTTTCCATCAGCAGGAATGAGGTCGTTTACTTTTACTTTAACTCTATCTCCGATGTTTAGATGATGAACAGGAACTGTTACAAACTCTTCTAAATTGTCATCAATGGCCTTAAAAGCGGATTCAGTAGTATGGGCAAATTGTAGATCGTTTGTTGAAATGCCTTTTTCTTGTATTTTAAAGAGCGCATAACGAGAGAGTAGAAGTAAAAAAACAAGCGCTGTCAGTGAATCAAAGTAATTGTCTTCTCCACCTAAAAAATACGATATGAACCCAGAAAAACTACCTACGAGCAGAGCTAGTGAAATAGGAACATCAATATTAATAGATTTTGCCTTTAGAGATTTGTATGCGCTCTCATAAAAAGGATAAGAGCAGTAAGTAAGGACAGGAACAGCAAAGACAACAGTTAATGAATGGAAGAGGTGGATAAATTCATGAGTTGCTCCACCGTAGAGAGAAATAGCGTAAAGCATGATGTTGCCGGAAGATGCCCCTGCAATACCAATTTTAAGAAGCATCGATCGCTCTTCTTTACGCTTCAGATCCATTGTATTTTGATTTTTCTTTAATGGGTGTGGTTTATATCCAATGAGATTAAATTCTTTTAAAACGGGAGAAAATTTTCCATCTGGATTGATAGTGACAATAGCAACCGAACGATTCATTTCAAGTTTAATGTCTTTAACATTCGGAATGGTTTTGCCCAGATTTTCAATGAGCCAGAGACAGGCCAGGCAGTGAATACCTTCCAAGTAAACTTCTAGAACTTTTTCAGAGGCATTATTTTCTTCAATATAGTCTTTATTAAAGACGGGATCATCGAAATACGAATAGTCGCTTACCGTAACTTCTACGGGCGCGCGTTTTTTAAAAAAACCAGTATCATTTTTTATTGTGTAATAAGCATCGAGTCCTTTTTGGTGAAGGATGTTGTAAACAGTAAGACATCCCTGACAACAAAAAAGAAGAGACGGATTTTCTTCAACGAGCAGAGGTGCATTCGCTGGTTCGTGGCAGTGAGAACAAGTATTCATTCATTCTCCTCAGCAACTTTCTCTTTGAGGAGAATTTTAGCAAGTTCACTGTCGTTGTTTTCAATTTCAAGCATTGTTGAGCGATCGATAAAACAAAGAGTAGTGTTTCCTAAAACTTCGGCCGTGACATCTGAAGGTTTTTTTTCAAGCAGGGCATTGCCTCCCAGGAGCATACCAGGTCTCAGGATTTGGTGAAGCTTTTTCTTTTTACTGAGTTGAATGGAACCTCTTAGAACGAGGTAGGCCACTATGGGAACTTGTCCTTCATAAAAAAGAGGAGATTTCAAACTGAAGGTTCTTACAGTTGTAAGTTCCTTCAGTTTTTCAATTAGTGTTTCTGTGAGATTTATTTGCTTGATCCATTTCATATCTCAAGCATAACGAAAGAATGAGAGGGAAAACATGTTCTATATCAGTTTTTGAAATGAGTTTTAGTAGTTAACGTTTGCCCAGTTCAGAAGCTCTTCTTCGTCTTTGATGTAGAGAACTTTACCATCTTGCTCGATAATGCCAGCATCTTTGAATTCCGTCATAAAACGGATCAAAGTTTCATTAGCAGTACCGATCATTGTGGCCATTTCTTCTCTCGTTAATTTGAGATTAATTTTCCAACGGCCATTTTCAAGAACTCCGTGACTCGCTTTAAGAGTAAGAATGAGTTCTCCAAGACGTTCACGTACGTTTTTTTGGTGGAGGGAAGTCAGCTTATTTTCTGCTTGCCCCATATCGCGCGAGAGTTTGTTGATGATATTCAAGGCGATAGATGGATTTTTCTTCATCATTGATGTGATGAATTTCTTATCGATAAAGCAAACAACTGTGTCTTCCATCGCTGTTGCAGTTGCCGCATAATTATCATCAGTGAAAAGACTTCTATGTCCCAGAATATCTCCACTATGAACAATGCGAAGAATTGTTTCTTTCCCGTCGTTACCAGCTTTTGTCAGTTTAATATTTCCACTGCTCACACAGTAAAGACCAAAGGGGTGATTACCTTGGACAAATAGTGTCTGGCCTTTTTTATACACGTTGGTAATTTTGTGATGACTAATTTCATCAATCTCGTTGAATTCAACATGACAGAAAATCCCTTCGTCTTTAGAAGGACAATCAGTACACGAATTTAGGGCGGCGGCTCTTTTCATAGTTTTTATTCCTTACGCATATCATAGCACTCTAAACACTAATTAACATGATTTGGATCACGTTTTATTGTGAAAAGAATTTGATAAGTGCTGACAATTACTGTCTATAAGATAGGCGGTATACTCCTAATTCCTTGAAACTCTTATATAATGCGTGTTATACAGGGGGACCAAATTGATAAGGAAATCTCCATGACTAAAGATAATCTTAAAGCAAAGAACGACCCTCTTACTCTCTTAATGAAGGAATCCGATGCTTATAACCATCTTGATCAGATTGAAAAGTATGTCGAGGGGAGCAACGACTTAAGCGTTTTACCCGTGCAACCAGTCTATCTGGCCCTTCGCAAACTTCCTGTGGAGAAGGTAGCCGAATACCTTCCAAAATTCTCTAAAGAGCAACGCGAAGTCTTTTTGGATATAGATCTTTGGCAAAAAGATGAAATCGATGTTGAACATTTTGTCTTCTGGCTTCAGGCCTACTCTCTTGTTGAATCAGAAGAAGTTAAAGCAGAGTTTGTTCAGTCAGAGCAATTTCTCCTTTTTTTAAAGAGCCGCTTCAATGTTTGGAGTTTTGATG
>CAMLRB010000196.1 GCA_946482295.1 uncultured Bacteriovorax sp.
GCAATCGCCTCACTGAAAAAATGTTTTTCTACAATAATGCTCTTCATGGTGTGGCTGGATTCGTTTCATCATCCCAGGAAGTTAGCCAGCGTGAATGGGAAGATTACGTTAATTCGATTTCACTTGTACGTGCTAAAGACGGAATTCGAACGATCAGTTTAATTTATCCGGAATCGGCCAAGCAGAAAGATCTTTTCTTTTATGATCAAACTCAACCAGCATCACTAATTTTTAAAGATCGAACTCTATTGGAAAATCCACTCATTGCTGAAGCTTTAAACGAGTCTATGGCCTCAAGCAAATTAGTGATGACAAAACCAACGCTCTTTAATCTAGGCCCAGAAAAGGCCAATATTTCATTTATAGTGATGCCAGTTTTTAAAAACGCAGTTTTTACAGGATGGGTCTTATCTAGCATAGAGTTGAGCAAAATATTTTCATCCATTATAAGTAACGGTTTCCAAAAGATTGATATCGACGTTTACTCCGGTCGAAATCTCTCGCCGGAGAACCTCCTTTATCGAAACATTATCGATCCTCGATTTAGAAAAGATGAAGATTTCGACCGCAGAAGAATCAGCACACTTGATTTCTCCGGACAACAACTGACGATTTATTGGAATGAAACAACCCGATTCATTTCTTTGCACAATTCACAAAACTCTTTTTTTGTTTTAATCGGCGCCATTTTTTCTTTGGTTGTAACGGGATTTATTCTCAATCTTCGAATGCTCAATATCAAAGCTCAAAAAATTGCAGATCTTAAAACGCGCGAACTTTCCGAATCTGAAGAAAAATTTAAAGGACTTTTTAACAACTCAAGTGATGCAGTTTTGCTTTTTAACGATCATCGAATTTTAGATTGTAACCCCGAGAGCTTATCAGTTTTTGGAAAACATACAAAAAAAGAAATGATGATCACGCATGTCCCTTCCCTCTTCGTTGATGATTTAGATCCTGATTTTTTTAAGAAAAAAATGAAAGATGTCAAACTTCATCAGATGATTGCTTTTGAATGCCATTGTCTTCGCAATGAAGTGCCTTTTGTGGCCGAAGTCCATCTTCACTATTTAGCTTTTAAAGATCGCTTTCTTTATCAGGCCGTTGTTCGTGATATTTCAGAAAGAAAAAAAATTGAAACAAACCTCATAAAATCCAAAGAACTCGCAGAAGATGCGGCCAGAGCAAAAACAGAATTTCTCTCGACAATGAGTCACGAAATTCGTACCCCTCTCAACGGTGTCATTGGAATGATTGATGTCATTCTTGATGGAAACCCCGATTTATCAATCAAAAATGACTTGAATACTATCAAGTACAGTGCTGATAATCTTCTTCATGTTGTTAATGGCGTGCTTGATTACAATAAAATAGAAGCGGGAAAAATGATTTTGGAGAAAAAAGCATTTTCTCTCAAATTTCTATGCGAAAACATACTTAAAATTTATACACCAAAGGCCGTTACTAAAAATATTCAGCTAAACCTTGATTTTGATGAAAATATCCCAAATTGGATTGAAGGTGATGAGTATCGTAATTCACAAATCCTGCACAACCTTTTAAGTAATGCCCTCAAATTTACTCACGAAGGCCTTGTGAAACTTGAAGTCCATCTTATTTCCAAAAAGGAAGACTATTGTCAGATTCGCTTCAAAATCATCGATACCGGAATCGGAATTGATCCCCAAAAACAAGCAGTCATCTTTAAAGAATTTACTCAGGCCGAAAGTGATCACACTCGAAAATATGGAGGAACTGGTTTAGGACTTGCGATAACTAAAAGACTTATCGAAATACAAAAAGGTCATTTATCGCTTGAATCACAACCCGGAGTTGGATCAGTTTTCACTTATACTTTAAGCTTCACTCTCCCCTCTCAAGATGAAAAAATCGCTCTCAATAGCAATTTGGTTAAATCTAAAAAAGAAAGTAGCGAACTCTTTAATGGTCAGCGTGTTCTGCTCGTTGAAGATAACGACGTTAATATTTTTGTTACGAAAAAATTTCTCGAGCGATGGAATCTCTCCGTAGACATGGCCATGAATGGTGTTGAAGCTGTGGATAAAGTGAGGGCAAACTCTTATGCTCTCGTCCTCATGGATCTGCACATGCCTATTATGGGCGGTCTTGAGGCCACATCAGTTATTCGTAGTTTTAATAAAAATATTCCTATTATTGGTTTGTCGGCCGATGTTATGACAGACGTCACTCAGGATCTTAAAAAAACAGGAATGAATAACTTTGTTACGAAGCCTTTTGTTCCTGAAGATTTTATTCAAATCATTCGTTCATATATTTAGTTCTATAAAGCTCACCCTTTTTTAGCGTTTTAAAATGAGCTGCAAGGAATCTACGATCTATCGATTTAGGTGTTAAGAACCTGTTCCATATCATTAAATAATTGACAGAATTACCCCCTTCCTTTTGAATCAAAGGACTTACTCATTTTTTCTAGACCGGAGGTCAATCTATGTCACTATTCTCAAATTCTGGATTAGAGATGCTATTTCGCTGGGGTCACTACTTCGCGGGCGTTGTTTGGATTGGAATGCTTTATTACTTCAACTTTGTTCAAGGTGAATGGTTCAAAGAACTAGACGCTGATGAAAAAATTAAATCATCTCGTGGAGTAGCTGTGAGAACTCTTGTTCCACGTGCTCTAAAATGGTTCCGTTTCGGTGCTCTTTTCACATTCCTTACTGGTGTTGTTCTTCTTGGATTAAAAGGACACGCATTCGGTTCAGAAATGTTCAACACTTCTTGGTGGGCCTTCATCGCAACTGGTGCTGTACTTGGAACAATCATGTTCTTAAACGTATGGCTTATTATCTGGCCTAATCAAAAGATCGTTATCGCTTCAGCAACTCAAGTAGCAGCTGGCGGTGCCGCTCTTCCTGAAGCAGCTGCAGCTGGGGCAAAAGCTGGAAATGCTTCTCGCCACAACACACTTTTCTCACTTCCAATGCTTTTTTTCATGGGAGCAGCTTCTCACCTTCCAGCTCAAGTAAACCCAGATTATAACGGCAAAGTACTAGCTCTAGTTCTTGCTCTTATCATCGGTCTTCTTGAACTAAACGCTATTAAAGGTAAAACTGATAACGTAAAAATCACTTCAATCATGGGTGTTACTCACATGGGTATCGTTTTGACTGCGATCCTTTACGTTGCTATTGAGTTGTTGATTAAGTAGTTATGACAAATTTAAAATTAGGGGCGCTTTTAATAGCGCTCCTTTCACTTACTGCTTGCCAAAAAAAAGATGAGACGCCACAAGCGCCATTAAGTGATCTCGCCAAAAAAGGAAAAGGGACATACCTCGCTAATTGCATCGCTTGTCACAATCCTGATCCACGCATCGACGGAAGCATTGGCCCTGCCGTTGCGGGTGCAAGTTTGGAACTTTTAGAAGCACGAATCATGCGCAGGGAATATCCAGCAGGCTACACGCCTAAGCGTAAATCAGATCAAATGCCAGACTTTCCTCAATTGAAAGACGACATTCCAGGCCTTCACGCCTACCTGAATAGTTTTACGTCTAAATAATTTCGAGAATTTCTTTGATGGAAATAAGAGGAATGCTCCACTGACGGGCAAACGCCTCAAGTTTATCACCTTTAAGCGGCTCACCGTCGCTATCAAGCGTTTCACAAAGAACAGCAACTTCGATAAGACCTGCAAGCTTCATAAGCTCTACAGAGGCCTCAGTGTGTCCTGGACGCGTCTTTAATCCACCTGGATGAGCAATCAGAGGAAAGATGTGGCCTGGGGCCGCGAAATCTGCGCGTGTGGCATTTTTATCACTCAAAAGTTTTATCGTTGTCGCACGATCGCGTGAAGAAATCCCGGTGTGTGTTCCCGCTTTAGCATCAACTGAAATAGTGAAGGCCACTTCCATTGATCCCTTATTTTCAGGAACCATCAAATCAAGTTTCATCGCTTCAGCTTTTTTAGCTGTCATGGGCACACAGATTAAACCGCGACCATTGTTGATCATGAAGTTGACATGTGAGGAATCTACGAATTGCGCTGCCATAATAAGATCAGCTTCATCTTCACGATCTTTGTCATCACAAACAAGAACGAATCGTCCGCGCGCAAGTTCATCGAGCGCATGTTTTAGAATGTCTTTCACGGTTAGAAACCTTTTTTAAGGGTGAAAGTACTGGTGGAAAGCAGGACGAGCAACGTCTTGGCCTTTCTTTAATTTCTTAAAGAGTGAAGCATCCTTCGCCCAATACGCGTCGACCGTATCATAGATTTCTTTCGGCGTCAGTGGTCTATTGTAATCTAATGAGGCCACTTCAACTTCTTTTTGAATCGCTTCGCCTATCTTATCAAGCAACATGAAAATCTGGAGTTGTTTTGGATTCATATTAAGTGGGAGTTTTTCAGCGAGAAACTTTCGAACAAGCGGAGTTCGTCTCATAAGCCAGATTGCACGCGATTCAACCTCCATTCTAATTGTCGAATCAAAGCGGTAACTTTCTTGTTCCATTTTTTCAAAAAGCTTCGTTAAAATGAAATCCTTTATGCGTGAATCTTCCATCTTCTTTGGATTTCTCCATTCAGCAACTAAATCAAAACGCGGATCAAATTGAATATCACCCGGAGAAAATGTATTAAGAGTTTTAATATTTTCTGGTGTCGCATTTACGCCGATATCCGAGAGAAAAGGAATCATTCCGGCCGTGAATTTTGATCTGAATTTTGGAATAGTGTTATCGCCAATCATTCTAAAACCAGTGGCCACAATTTCTGAACAAAAGAGTCTTTCGTCATCATCAACATTCATTGAGAAATCGTATTCAATATTTTTTCCAGATTCCTGAGATGTTTTTACACGCGCATAAATGGCCTCAGAAGCTTTACGGGCCTGATCAGGTTCATGAAAACGAAAGATTGCTTCACGCGCATTTTTGCCATCTAAATGAAGGTTTAAAGGTGCAGTCACACTCCCAATTTCGATGTGTGCTTCAGTAGTATAAAGCTCTTTAGTATCTGGATCACCATAGACAAAACTCAAATGTGAGAATTGATAATCATTGCTTCCAATTCGAGCAATAGCGGCCGATGAATAAGCGTTACCACGTGAGAGAATAACATCGCCTGAACGTAAATCTTTTGATGATTGGAACTCGTCAGCGTACTTAGGATTCACGAGTAAATAAGGAAATTCGCCCTTAAGCGATTGGTATTCTTCTGGTGGATTTTGAATACGAGTCTGACGAATTTCGATGAGGTAATCTTCAACATAACGAAGGCCTCGTAAAACATCACTGGCACTTTTTAAGCAAGCTTCATCATTTTCGTTCGTGATTTTAAAATCGCGAAAAACTTCTTTCATCGCCAGTCGTGCTTCCCACGATGCTTGAATGTCTTGATCAATTGATTCAACGTTATTGAGATCCTGATAGGCCGAATCGCCAGCAAGCATATAGAGTTGTTGATAAATCATTTGATAACGATCTCTACATTGAGAATGTCCATTAGATGAAAGTGATTTATTTACAGCAAGAGTGTTTTCTAAAACATCGCTCAGGGTAAGTTCTTCAGCGCCGGCAGGTCTTCGCAATTTATTGCTTGAACAACCAAAAGATAAAATGGTCAGTGCCGCGACTTGTGCTAAGACGCACGACTTTGAAAATCTTGAATTCATCCTGAATCCTCCCTTTAGAAAAGTATAAAGGGAGGATTCATTTCACTCAAGTAGGTGGAAAGTTCTAGGCCTTATGGTCAAGAAGGATATGAAGCATTCTTCTTAAAGGTTCGGCCGCTCCCCAAAGGAGTTGATCTCCAACGGTAAAAGCATTTAGATATTCATCACCTAGATTCATTTTACGTAAACGACCAACTGGAATAGTCAGCTTCCCGCTTGCAAATTCCGGTGTCAGGAATTGAAGCGTGTCCGGTTTATTGTTGGCCACAACTTTCGTCCACGGGTTGTGTTCAGAAAGCATCATCTCAATTTCATTGATTGGGATATTTTTCTTTAATTTGATCGTCAACCCTTGAGCATGACAGCGCATACTTGAAACGCGCACGCATGTTCCATCGATCGGAATGCGTTTTCCCGTCTGAAGAATTTTATTTCCTTCTGCACACGCTTTCCATTCTTCTTTACTCTGCCCATGTTCCCACTCGGAATCAATCCATGGAAGAAGATTGCAGGCCAGCGGATGACCAAATTGATCTTTTGGAAAATGTTTATCTTTCATATGATGAATGACATCTTTTTCTACGGCCAGAATGCGCTCAGAAAGGCTAGCTTCCCCATGGGGCATAACTCGATCAGTGACAAATTTCATCTGGGCCAGAAGCTCATTCATGTGACGAGCGCCACCACCTGATGCCGCTTGATACGTCATCGAGGTAATCCACTCCACTTGATCGGCCTTAAAAAGACCTCCCAGCGCAAGTAACATCAATGAAACGGTACAATTTCCACCGATGAATTCTTTCTTTCCATTTTTTAGGGCCTCTTTTATCACGTGCAAATTTACAGGATCCAAAATAATTGTACTTTCATCATGCATTCTTAAAGTAGAAGCAGCATCAATCCAATAACCTTTGAAGCCATCATCTTTTAAATTTTGGTGCATTTTTTTTGTATACTCACCACCTTGGCAAGTCACGATGACATCCATTTTTCCCAGTTCATCGAGGTTGTAAGCATCTTTAAGAATTGGATCAATCTCTTTGGCCGCCCCTGCAAATGGATGTGATCCACCGGGATTACTTGTAGAAAAAAACGTCGTCTGAAAAAGCGAGAGGTCTCCTTCGCTCATCATTCGCTCCATAAGAACCTGACCTACCATCCCTCGCCAGCCAA